>NZ_JBKORL010000016.1:0-5909 GCF_047314525.1 Shewanella sp. BJSY2023SW007
ATCCCTTTATCGGCCAGCCACTCGGCTTGTGATGCGCGTTGCTCGTCAATGTAATCATTGATGACCTGTTTAGCACCGCCCATCATGGCGTTAATGGCTTTGGTTATCCCGGTTTCTTTCAGCTCGGCCGGGGCTTCCGGTGCTGGGGTGATGTTGGGCTCGACAATTGGCTCTGAGGCTTTGGAATAGTTGCCATGCCCGAACTGAGGCCGGGGAGGCAAACGCTTGACGCGTTCTCTGAAAGTGGGCGATACAAAAGGGCTGATATCACCAAAGAACTGTATGCTGCCGAAGTCATCGTCTCTGTCACCTAACAGGAAAAAGTCACCGCTTTCAAAACGCCAAGCGACGCGACTTAAAGCACTGTCAATTTGATGTTGGCTAGGGGCATAGGAAATGCCGCAATCACTCAGTAGGCTGTCTAAACCAAAGACCGTTTGGTTGAACCCTGGTTGACTGGATAGGGATCTTCGAATGTAGCCAAGAGCCCTTTCTGGTTGGATGATTCTAGGAATATCGTTTTGATAAGCATCACGGTAGTGCACAACTCGCATTTATCTCTCCTTGATAAAAAACCTTCCTGACTTGCAAGCTATCCGATGAATGTACCACTTTTCGGTATTGCGTGCCTCACATTGAAACGGCTTCTTAGCAGTAACTCGGTGTCGGCTGCCAACTTGGGGCCGCAAAATAGATAGAGGGTGCCGGCTGGTTTCAGGACACGCCACAGCTCGGCGCTGACACTATCAAGCCAGGCAAGAAAACTCTCCACGTGAGGCGGATGAGCCTGACAATCATCTGGATATTGAATCAAAAGCGCGTCTGGCAGCGGCACTGGCAGCATACCCGGGCGCTTTTATTCTGGTCAGTCACGATGAGGAGTTTGTGGCGCAGACCGGCATTGAAGAAGTGCTTTCCCTGTCAAATAGCGGATCTTAGACTTTTTAACCTCAGAGCGTGAATTTGGCTATGGTCTTTTGAATACCTACCACATCAGTGCCGCGCTTGAGCTCTTTGACCAGGGGCTCTGCCTGGCCTGAGATCCACAGCTTGAGTTCGGCATCCATGTCGAAGCGCCCGGCGGTTTCCACTTCAAAGTGTACTATCGCCTTGTAGGGGATGGAGTGATAACTCACTTTCTTGCCGGTCATGCCTTGTTTATCTATCAAGATCAGGCGCTTGTTGGTGAAGGCAAAGATGTCGCGAACCAGTTTATAGGCCAGCTGCAACTGTTCGCTGTCGGCCATAATCGGCGTCAGTTCTTCGTTGAGTTTATCCAGATCCACTTCACTGGCGTTGCCCATCAAGGCGTTCAAAAATCCCATGTTTTTCTCCTTAGCCTACCAACAGCATTTCACACTTATGGCAGTCGAACACCAGCTTGAACTGCTTGCCACCCAGCTCCATTTCCAGCGGCTCTGCCTTGATCCCCGGCACTTCTTTGGGGCACATGTTGTAGCTGTAACGTATGCAGTGTTTGGTGATCATCAAAGGCGCATCGCCTTTCACCGGCCGCACTTCATAGGCATCACGGATGGACACCACCCCGTGACGGGTATAGAAGTCCTTGGCCTTTTGGTTGGCCACATTGCCTAGATAGGTCAGGCTGCGCTGCGGGAAGCGGGCGCTGTCGTCCCGTATCCAGGGTGTGGGTCTTTGATACTCCTGAATGCGCGCTTCGTCCAGGGCAGCAATGGCATCACGGCGCAGGCCATTGATGATGGATGCCGGTACAAAAACGGCTTCGGCATCGCCAAAATCCACTTGTCCGAGACGAAAATCGGTATTGCCCAGCTTGGCGAGATGCTTGCCGAGTGATTCACGGTTGCGGCCAATATCCTTGGCCTGCTGTTTTTCGAAGTCAGCGGTCACTGTCGCCTGATGGCCATGACGGTCGGCGGCGGTCAGCGCCAGACCTGTCTGGGTATTGCTGAGGCTGAAGTCCAGCAACAGGGTTCGCTCGGCAGATTCTTTGGCCAGCAGGGCTTCAAAGGCCTGATCTTTGTTGCGATACAAGGTGGCACCGACATAGAGATCTTTCGGCATGTTTTTCAGATACAGGGTGTTACCCTCGGCGCGGTTGACCCGAAAACCTGTCAGCTTGTCATCCGACAACCTGGCCTTTTGATAGTTGGCGGCGAAGAAGCCCAGGCCATCCCCGTTGTGGAACTCGGTATCCGAGTCGACTTGGATGAAGTCTTTGCCTATCTTGCTGACTTTGCCGACCTCTACTCCCAAGTATTTCGGGGTGCGGAAGTCGCCGATGTCCGCCTTGCGCTCATTGACAAAGTAGTCCGTCTTGCCGCGGTTAAAGCTCTTGTCCGGATCTGGGGTGAAGCTGTAGCGGCAGCGGCCGTGGGACGAGGGTTCAAACTCGGGCCGACGCGCCATGATGGCATCCAGTTGCTGGCGGTAGTGAGCGGTAACATTCTTGACGTAGCTGAGGTCCTTGAGTCGGCCCTCTATCTTGAAGGAGCGGATCCCGGCGTCGATCAGCGCTTCGAGGTTATCTGTCTGGTTGTTGTCCTTCAGCGACAGCATATGGTCGTTGCTGGCAATGATATCGCCCTGGCGGGTCTTGAGATTACCCGGCATCCGGCATTGCTGCGAGCATTCGCCGCGGTTGGCACTGCGGTCTGTGTAGGCTTCACTGATATAGCATTGGCCGCTGTAGGCCACGCACAGGGCGCCATGGATAAAGAACTCCAGTCGCATCTTGGTCTCGGCGGCCACGGCGCGAATTTGGCTCAGACTCAGCTCCCGTGCCAACACCACCTGAGAAAAGCCAACATGCTCGAGAAAGGCGACTTTGGCCGGAACCCTGTTATCCATCTGGGTACTGGCGTGCAGTGCAATCGGTGGCAAGTCCAGCTCAAGCAGCCCCAAGTCCTGCACGATAATGGCATCGGCACCGGCCTCGTACACCGCCCAGATCAGGCGTCTGGCTTCTTCCAGTTCATCGTCCAGTAATATGGTATTGATGGTGACAAATACCTGGGCATGATATCTATGGGCAAACTGACACAGGCGGGTTATGTCCTCTATGCTGTTTCCGGCGGTATGACGGGCACCAAATGCCGGGCCGCCAATATAGACGGCATCCGCCCCATGGCGAATGGCCTCAATACCGAAGTCGGCATTCTTGGCCGGCGCCATCAGCTCCAGCTTGTTATCGGCCAATTGCACCATTTGCTTGGGGGCCGCAGCAGGGGCTTGTGTCTGTTGGCCGGGATTAAAGAGTTCAACACCTGTAGTGGACATGACTTACCGCTCGTCTGGAATTGGCTGAGAAATTTCGGGCACAAATTATAGCAGAGCCTGTCATTCATGATAGGGGAACTGTGACTTATGCCTTGTTTTTGCTATTTCAGCCGGTAATAGCAGCAGCGACAACACTGCATTCGACAGTATTCAATACTTGCTGTTTAAAAATTAACCTATAACTATTAATATCTTACTAAACTGAGGCTGGTTCGGTGGCATGAGAGCTGATTAATATCTTGGCCGGAGTGCTATGGACGCGCTTACTCAATCGGAACACCCGGTAGACTATCTTCCAACTGCAACAAAGAGCCAAAATATGGCTCTTTGTGCCGGGATAACTGCAGATGTGCGCCATTTTTATCTAAAGTTATAGAGGCTTTTGTTAAGCAGCCTTCTATCTGTTGCTTGGTTTTTGTGCAAGTTTGAGCACTTGCTCTAAGGTGAGTCCATCAATTTTTTTACCCACCAGGGCAAAGTCAATTTGACCCGCTTGATCTGAGTGTTTCATGGCGGCCAGAGGGCTGTCGAATTCAGCATGTTGGATTTTCATCAAAGCCATCACGAATTCCTGTTTGTCATGAGAATTTAACGTTCTCATGATACTAATAACACCTTGTTGGGTGGATTCTGCACTGCTGCCGTCGAAAACCATGGCTGTTGGCGTGGTGCTGCAAGCTACTAGTCCGGTTAAAAAGGCCGCAATTATTATATTTTTCATATGCAAGTTTCCGTATGTTGTTACTCATGAGTCTGCTGCTGAGTACTTAAAAGTATTCTTTCAAGCTCTAAGCTTGAGATAATGCCTGGCTGAAAACTGACGCCCATCTATGTTGTTGACTTATTTTTTTATAAAATTACGTGTTTTGCCCAACTTTTGATAGTAACAGCTTTGTTTCTTACCGGTAAACAGGTTGTGTTTTTGACGGGTGATTTACTGAACGGTAAGTCATTTGTCTAATTTGCCCAGGTTGCACTCTTCACAGAGTATTTGCATATTATTGATATCTAATGCTTTGTCTCTGTGTTTGCTGCGAGGTAGTACATGGTCAACATGCAGGACTATATTGTGTTCGGCTTTAGTACGGTTACACTTTACACATCTGTGCTCGTGAGTTTGCAGCACCTGATATCTGAGCGCTAGCCAGGCCCTGGATTGATAAAAGTTATCTATGGTTTTGGGCTCAAATTCACTGAGCTGCTCTGGTTGTGTAAAGATGCGGTGGCCTTGTTCGGGGGAAAAGAAGCTGGCTTGAATATCTCCCTGCTCCTGATGTTTGTTGAGCCATTTCCAAATGCCCCGTAAGGCACCTTGTTCACTCTTGTAGCATCGGGTTCTTATGCTGTCTCCTGTGCGAAAAGTAACTTGAATCTCCAGTTCCATTATTTCTCCTTACTTGTCTAACTTTTTAAGATGATTTTCAGCCTTAAATGTTTTTCTTTTCCGGTAACTCATTGCATTCATCGAGTTGTTTGAGGAGCTGAGTTTGTTGTTTGGAGAGCTTGATAATCTTAAGTGCTTCCCAGAGCGTGATGGCCGAGCCTATGGCGATTAATAGATAGCAATTTATAGGATTATTGAGCGCCTGGATGAAGGCATCTCCTTCGGCGATGACCAGGCCATAGAGTGCCAAGCCTATGAGTAAGATGCCTGGTGCTCCCAGTAGTTGGGTGATTGCCAAAGAGCGCTTGACCTGAGCCAGCTCGGCGTGCAGTTGAGTCTTCATAATGCCTCCTTTGAAGGGAAGGTATAACGTCGGCTGCGGCAGCAGAGAAACGGCATTCCGGCGGTAATACTCTGCTATAGCAGAATCTGCCTTGTTGCAGCGCGGAACTCAAGTGATATTTGCCTCTTGTGTTTGCATTCGAGCTAATCCGGCAGCACTATTACTCCCAAGGGTTCCAGCAGTTGCTCCTGTTGCCAGGCACAGATCTTGACTCCTTCGAGGTTGACCCGTCTGGGGTCGAGCCCATCCAGATCGGCAAAGGTCAGGTCACAGCCCCGCAGATTGACCTGTTGCCAACAGTCGCGGGAGAAGGTGCCGCGGCTGAGATCTGAGCCCATCAAGGAAGCGCCGCTGAGATTGGCATTGCTCCAGTTGTTTTCAAACAGCTCGCATTTTTCCAGGCATTGGCCACTCAAGTTGGTATAGGCCAGGTTGCAACCTGAGATATAAGCCGAGCAGAAGTACATCTTATGGCTGACTTGATTGTAGAAGCGGGCCCGGGAAAAGTTGGCGCCCTTGAGATCGCACTCCCTGAACTCTATGCCAAAGCAGTTGGCACCGCTGAAGTTGGCCAAAGACAGACGGCAGGCCTTGAAACTGGCATCGCGCAGATCGGCATAGCTGAAGTGACACCCTTCAACGGCGCCGCTTTCAATGAAACTGCAATCCTCGAAACTGGCATCCTGCAGCTGACAGTGGCTGAAGTCACACTGATAAAAGCGGCAGCGGCGAAAACGGCTGTCACTCAAATCCTGGCGTGAGAAATCCTCTTGCTGAAAAACTTTATCAATAATATCCATACGGCTTCCTTTAATCAGGGAGGGTGCTCCCGAATTCAGATAATAAGTGCACCACTCATGGTTAAACGGTGAGGAGAGATCAACTGCCTGTTGGTGATACTCTGTAGTCGCCAAACAAACA
>NZ_JBKORL010000017.1:0-20510 GCF_047314525.1 Shewanella sp. BJSY2023SW007
TAGAGCCTATCCACGTGCGTTAAAAATGAGTAAAAACAAGTATCCCATTAAGCCTAAGAAAAATGCCGTTCACACTAAGTGAACGGCATTAGCCAATGGCGCCTTTTTTGTGTCAGTCTTTGTTTTTATCCTGATGTTTTCCATCAGTCTGGGAGCTCAGGGTTTTATCCGTGTTGCCAGCGGCTTCACCCTTACGCTTTATTTGCTTGTCTTTACTGTGCTGGCCAAATTGCGGCATTTTAAACTTGGCACTGTACTTGAGCACCGCCAGGTTACTGGCAATAACGCCTATCACTAAAATGATGATCAACCAGACTTCCAAAGATGACATTTCCATCTCCTGCTACCTGCTTCAGTCTACGGCCAGACGCTGTTCACAGCGGCGGATATCTTCAGGTGTATCTACCTCAGGCGAGTCAAATGCGCTGATGGCGACCTTGATCTTGTGACCATATTCCAGGGCCCGCAGTTGCTCCAGTTTTTCCAGATCTTCCAGTCTGCCCAAAGGCAGCTTGGCAAAGGTTTCGACAAAACGGCGGGTGTAGGCATACACCCCAAGATGCTTATAGACGGGGTAGTCGTTGATATCACGCCCAAATGGGATCCGGGCGCGGGAGAAATAAAGCGCATAGAATTCGTTGTCAAAGACCATCTTCACATGCTTGGGATCGTCCAATTCATCCTCTTCGGTGATTTGGTAGCCGAGGGTGGCCATTTCAAACTCACCGGGATGACGCTGGAACAGACTGATGATCTGCTCTATGGAGATGGGATCGATCAGGGGTTGATCCCCTTGCAGGTTGACTACCAGATCGTCATCCGCCAACCCCAATTGGGTGATGGCATCGTTAATCCTGTCGGTGCCGGAGGCCGCTTCGGCGCCGGTCATCACAACATTGCCGCCAAAGGCCTCTACAGCGTCCTTGATGCGTACATCATCGGTTGCCACATAGATGTTATCCAACCCTTTGGCCAGTCCGGCGCGCTCATAAACGTGCTGGATCATAGGTTTACCGTTAATCGGTGCCAGAGGTTTGCCGGGAAAGCGGCTGGAACCATAGCGTGCAGGGATCAACAGGGTGACTTTCATTCAATTTTCCTAGTATTCAAGAAGAAAGGGCTCATAAAGAGCCCTAATCATAGCAGTCATTTACCGGCTTAGATACGACGGAACAGCTTGGTCAGCATCTCATCGGTGACTTTTTCCTGCCAGCTGTCACCATAGACGTTGGCCCACAAAGGACCCATGCTCTTGGTGACTTTAACCATGGCGGCAATGGTTTCGTCCGGCAAGTCTTTACAGATATTTTTAGGCAACTGGATGTTGTGCTTCTTCATCATGGCACGGAATTCTTCAACCCCTTCAGGGTAGAATTCTTCCAGTACGTCGAAGGCGATACAGTTACCAATACCGTGGTGATAACCCAAGATATAAGACAGACCGTAAGAAACCGCATGGCAGGCACCTACCTGGCTATAGGCGATACTCATACCGCCCATGAAGGAGGCCATCATCAGCTTGTCGTCTTTCTCAGGGTGATCACCCAGGAAAACTTCACGGCACATATCCATGGACTTCTCGGCGTAGGCGCGGGAGAACTCGTTCAGGAAGGTACCTTGCAGAGATTCAACACAGTGGATGTAGCAGTCCATACCTGTGTAGAACCATTGGTCAGTAGGTACGCCGGCAATCAGCTCGGAGTCCATGATGATCTGATCGAATACTGTGTAGTCAGAGTTCAGACCCAGTTTACGCTCAGGGCCGCACAGTACCGCGGTACGTGAGGCTTCGGCACCTGTACCGGAAATGGTAGGGATACCTATGTGGTGAATTGCAGGGTTCTTGATCAGATCCCAGCCTTGGTACTTGGCAGAACCACCTGGGTTGGTCAGCATCAAAGATACGGCTTTGGCCAGATCCATGGTGGCGCCGCCGCCCAGACCGACTACGCTCACAGGCAGTTTGCTGTTGAATGCCTGAACCTGCTCGGTAAGGCTGTCAACCTGCTCTGTGGTTGGTTCTTCATCGACATTGACCCATAGCACCAGATCTTGTTCTTTCTGTGGCAGACGACCTTCCAGCGGCTTGCCTTTGTGAACGTCATCCACGACGAAAACCACGAAGTCGTTGGCTTCTTTGCGCTCGGCGGCCAGCACTTCATCCAGTTGGACAAAAGAACCGCGACCAAAGATCATTTTGGGGACGACTTTAAAATTCTTGAAACTCATAGCAACCAGCTCCCTTTAGGTTATTGGGCAAATGCTTTCTTGATGTTGGCAATGCGCTCGGCAATCTGTTCTTCAGTCCAGGACAGCTTGATCAGCATGGAAATGGTCCGGCTCATGATAGCGTCAGATTTGGGCACAGAAACTTTAGTATAATCCGGACGATCTTCGATTAATGTGATCGGCAGGGCAGCAGGGCTCTTGAGCTGCTGAATGTGATGCCAGTTCTTCAGGTAGTGCCAGTTGTTGACATACCAGTAGAAGCAACCATCGACACCGTTGGCAGAGAGCGCCTTGTTGACTTCCTGAGTGCGTTGCTCGGTTGGCAGCATAAAGCTGAGGAAACCGGCGCTGTCGCCTTCAGGATCGGGGATTTCGCGGAAAGTAACTTCTTCAATATCGGCCATGGCGTCTTTGATAAGCTTCTTGTTGCGACGCTGGATCTCCACTATGGTGTCCAGTTTGCGCAGCTGAGCCAGACCCAGAGCGGCGTTCATTTCGCTGATACGGAAGTTGAGGCCCATAATAGGGTGAGACTCGGCGCCGCGGTCATTACCTATATGATCATGGCCGTGGTCAGAGAACATGTGGGCGTGGTTGTAGATGGTTTCATCATTGGTGATCACAGCGCCACCTTCACCACAGGTGATGGTTTTAACCGAGTCGAAAGAGAAACAACCCACAGCGCCTATGGTGCCCAGAGCCTGACCTTTGTAGCTGCCGCCGATGGCCTGACAGGCATCTTCCAGCAGTACCAGATTGTGTTTTTCACAGATGGCTTTGATTTCGTCCATCTTGGCCATGGAACCGCACATGTGTACCAGGTTTACCGCCTTGGTGCGTGGGGTAATGGCGGCTTCAATTCCTTCTGGTGACAGACACAGAGTCTCATCGATTTCGGCAAATACCGGAATGGCGCCGGCCATGAATACTGCTTCAACAGAAGCGACAAAGGTGAAAGGAGGAACAATCACTTCATCCCCGGCGCCGATACCGGCGGCGGCCAGCGCGGTTTGCAGGGCGGCAGTACCGCTGGAGAGCAGGTGAGCATGCTTGACATTCATCTTGTCACATAAGAGCTGCTCCATATCGCGGGTTTTCCAGCGATCATTACGCATGGCATCAAAGTTGTAACGGAAGGTGAATCCGTTCTCCATGACGTCTGCTACTTCCTGTTTTTCTTCAGGACCAAACAATTCAAAACCGGGCATGGAAGGTGTCTCCTTAGATAGTGTTGTGCTCTGGGAGGGTCACGCCAGAAAAGGCCTTATGCCATAAGGCTGTCACGCGAAATGCGCCGGGTGACCGGATGACTGAGCACCCGTGTTAACTGCAGAATTATAACGGGGTGGCCAACATACTGCGATGCTTTCTTTCGGAAAAAATCCAACTGCGTAAAATTTCACCGATAAAGCAAGGGGCGCTGCTGCGCCCCTTGTCTGTTTGGATTACTCCACCCTTTGATGTCCGCCATCCACTGTGACGTCAAGATCGGTCAAAAGCCCATTGTCTATTCCGTAGATCCAGCCGTGCACTGAGAGATTTTGTCCCTTGGCCCAGGCTTCCTGGACTATGTTGCTGCTGGTGACATTGGCGACCTGCTCAATCACATTGAGCTCACAAAGGCGATCAAACCGTTGTTTTTCATTGAGGGTTTCCAGCTCTTGGTGGTGCAGGCGGTAGATATCCCTGAGATGTCCCAGCCAGTTGTCGATAAGCCCGAGTCTGTCGGTACCCATGGCGGCCTTGACGCCGCCGCAGCCGTAGTGGCCCACCACCATGATATGCTTCACCTTGAGCACATCAACCGCGTATTGCAAAACTGACAAACAGTTGAGATCTGTGTGGATCACCATGTTGGCGATATTGCGATGTACAAATACTTCTCCCGGCATCAGATCTATGATCTGGTTGGAGGGAACCCGGCTGTCGGAACAACCTATCCAGAGATATTCGGGGTTTTGCTGTTTGGCCAACTGCTCAAAAAACTCTGGGTTTTCAGTGCTTATTCTGGCTGCCCAGCGGCGGTTGTTTTCAAAAAGCGGTTTCAGTATTTTCATTCAGGCTCACAAAATAGCTTATGGGAACACAGTGGTCCGATTTACTTTCGGCAGTGTATCAGAAAATAAAGCCGCGCTGGTCTATCCATCGCGGCCGGATTTCAGTGATGTTTTTCAAGAAACGTCAGCAGGGCTTGGTTGATAAAATCGCCCTGTTCCAACACAGAAATATGGCCGGCTGCCGGTATCTGCATCATCTCGGCGCCATCTATGGCATCGACCATCAAAAAGGATTCCAGCACAGTGCGTGCCGTGTCTTCTACTCCTGACATGATTAAACAGGGTAGAGTCAAGTTATCGGCATCTTCCATGGCGTCGCGGCGATTGAAAATCAGTTTGCCCATGGCGACGGTATCAGGGATACGCTCTGGTGAAATACTTTGCAGGGCGCTGGCGAAATCACTCAGCAGTTGTGGCCGTAAACTTGCAGTGGTTACGGCAAAAAACATAGGTGCTATCTGCTCTGCCATGGGCGCAGGAATTTGCCCCAATTGGCTGATGCCATCCAACATGGCCATATATTTGTTGCGGGTAACTTCGGGCTCAAAGCCGAGGAAGCTGCCCATCATCACCAACGCCTTGACTCTTGAAGGCGCCTTCAGAACCAGCTCGGCGCCCCACATGGCACCGACCGACAAGCCGATGACAGTGAATTCATCGACATTGAGTTTATCCATCAAGGTCAACATATCGGCGGCGATATCCGCCAGGCTCTCGGTATGCGCTGGAATCGCGCCTGACTGACCATGTCCCCAAAGATCCGGCACTATGCAGCGGTAGTGTTTCGCCAGTACAGGCAGTTGCTGTTGCCACATGGTGGCGTCCCAAAGGTAGCTGTGGCCGAGCAGCAGCACAGGGCCCTGGCCCAGATCCAGATAGCTGAGGGTTTCGCCCCTGAGTTCGATTTGCTGCCGATATTGATTGAAGTCAGTCATTGTTGAAAGGTATCCCGGATTTATTGTTTGGAGCAAAGGATACCTCAAGTTTGCCGACTTAGGATCCGGGTGCGAAATCGCATGATGTTTATTTAAACTCGCTCATTCAAACGTACTTCAAAGGTACTTATGTGAAGCTTTCCGGATAGGGGGCAACGCGCCTGACATAAGTCTCGACCAGTTCCGGCAAACGCCTAAGCAAACTTTGCTTGAGTGCTAAGTCACTGTGGTCGAGTATTTGCCGCAGACGATCGCTATCAAACTTTTCGAGAAACCCTTTGGCCTTTGGCAGGAAACTCAAGTGCCAGCGCTCCGGGCTGACGCCACTGAGGCCTGGCTGAAAAGGGCGATAGAAGCCAAAATCCAGGGCGCGCTCGTCCAGCCACAGGTTCAACTTATAGCAAGGGCCCTGGGGTTCATACTCGGCATTAACCAATTTGAGTTCATGCTTGCTGATTTGGCCGCTGTCGAATAGATCCATGTCGGTCCCCCAGTGGTGGCGAGAGGCGCCAGGCAGCGCCGACCAAAGCAAAATAAGCGCCACTAACTCATCATCACTGAGCGCGCCGACGTCACCTACCGGGAGTGAGTTTTTATCCAGTAGAGGGCGCTTCCCTGAGGCTTTGGCATTCCAAATCGCGAGTTGACGCTCAAAGCTGCGATAACCCGAACAGATGGCCAGGGCGATGCCATCTTGCTCGGCGGCGGCCTGCATCTTGAGAAAGGCCTTTGCCGTCTCGGCTTCCAGCCAAACTTCAGCGCCTGAGCCGCTTTCACTGCCGCTTAGATTAACCAGTGTCCTTCGTGGCGCTTCTTCGGTCTCCAGCCCATAGAGAAAATCGCTCTTTGCCATCACTTACTCCAACAAGAGTTTTTCCAGGATACGCTGATAACACTGGGCCAACAGCTCGAGATCCGCGACTTTCACGCACTCATTAACCTTGTGAATAGTGGCATTCACCGGACCCAGCTCTATTACCTGAGCACCGGTAGGCGCAATAAAGCGCCCATCTGAAGTGCCGCCCGAGGTTTGCGGGTCGGTCTCTGAGCCTGTTACCTCTTTAATCGCTTGGCGGGTCGCTTCAAGCAGCGGGCCATCGCCGGTCAAAAATGGCAGGCCGTTGAAGATCCAGCCAAGCTCATAATTCAGTCCATGGGCATCGAGGATATTCTCGACCCGCTTAATCAGCTCTTCGGCGGTGACTTCGGTGGAGTAACGGAAGTTGAACATTACCTTGAGCTCACCCGGGATCACGTTGGATGCCCCTGTGCCGCCGTTGATATTGGCTATCTGAAAACTGGTCGGCGGGAAAAACTCATTGCCTTTGTCCCACTGCATGGCGGCAAGTTCGGCCAACGCCGGCGCAGCCTTGTGCACTGGGTTATCCGCCAGGTGAGGGTAGGCCACATGTCCTTGAATACCCTTGACGACGAGATTGCCGGTGAGGCTGCCGCGGCGACCATTTTTGACTACATCGCCTAGTTTGAGAGTACTGGATGGCTCACCGACCAAGGCCCAGGTGATCTTTTCATTGCGCTCTTCCAGAGTGTCTATCACCCGGGTAGTGCCGTTGATAAAGGGGCCTTCTTCATCGCTTGTGATCAGAAAAGCGATAGAGCCTTGATGGTTCGGATGGGCGGTCACAAAACGCTCGGTGGCCACCACCATGGCCGCCAACGAGCCTTTCATATCCGCGGCGCCGCGGCCGTGAAGATAGTCGTCGATAACCACTGGCTCGAAGGGCGGAGTATGCCAATTGGTCAAGTCCCCCGGCGGTACCACATCTGTATGACCGGCAAAACAAAATACCGGTCCTTCAGTACCGCGGCGAGACCAGAGATTGGTGGTATCTTCAAATACCATGGACTCGTTGGCAAAGCCCAGTTTGGCAAGGCGCTCGGCCATCAATGCCTGACAGCCTTCATCCAGAGGGGTAACAGATGCCCTGGAGATTAACTCCTTGGCAAGTTCAAGCACCTGCTGACTCATAGGCCGAACCACGCTTGGTAGTCGGCTTCTTTAAAACCGGTCATCACATCTTGGCCCCGGGTCAATACAGGGCGTTTGATAAGGGTTGGATTGGCCAGCATCAGGGATATCGCCTTGGCACTATCAATATCCTGCTTATCGGCGTCATCCAGCGCACGGAAACTGGTGGAGCGTTTGTTCAGCACCGCCTCCCAGCCGATGCGCTCGACCCAGGCCTTGAGAGTGTCTTGTGATAGTTCCTGCTCACGAAAATCCACAAAAGTCACTTGCTGGCCCTTGGCCTCCAACCATTTTCGTGCCTTCTTAACCGTGTCGCAGTTTTTAATCCCATAGATTCTATCTGTCATGACGAGTCCGTTTCTCTGTATTGCTTATAGTTCGTAATTGTCAGCGAGTATAACAAAGGCTAAACCGATGAAAAGGGGGATCTTGATGTGGAAAATTCATAAACCATGCCCTTCGGGGATTTTACTGCACCGGCTCTCTGGGTTATCCAACTTCGACAGGCCCAGGTATGCCTTCAGTCAGATGCCTTGAACGCCAATTGTTGTGCAAGCCACTCTTTACATCAAGAGAGTGCCACGATGACTTAGTCGCACCTTCCTTAGTTTTGTTCATTTTGAGCATGCGCTTAATGGATAAAATTTCGTCAAAGGTTTTTATGGAAATTAATTTCGCAATCTTATATTAACCTTGGTTTAACACTAGGCTGTCCTGTACGTCAGCAACCTTATTGAATGCGGACGCAGAATAGGAATTAGCCAATGAATAATACGGTTATTTTTATCAATGCCCTGAGTTGTCGGGGGGCAACCGGGACGATAACTAAGTCAGAATCCCATGCTCTTTCTTGTAAAGCGCAAACAGATATTTTGCCAATTAGCTTTGTTGGTGGATTAGGGGCCGTTACCCCGGTCGCCAGCTTACTCAGTTTAGCCATTCGACAGCTAAAACGTGATATAGAACGCAGGTTTCTCTTTTTAACGAGTTGGCGAGCGGAGCCTGGTTGCACACAAAGACATTTTAAACATTTTCCCATTTTCTATCAGGAGCATGATTGTAATTCTTCTGAGCAGTTCAGATTGCAGAGCGCGTATCTATTCAAGGGATTTAGTTGCGATAAATGGCAAGGCTATAGGCAAAAGTCTCGTAAGTTCCCTGGCGGTGGTTGTTTATCTGAATATCGAATCACGAATGATTGCTTTCTTGTATGGGGGCAGAAAAATGTGTCAAAGGCACAACGACATAAAACCAAGGTGAGAACATTTTTCGTTCGGAAAACCTTATCAAGTCGATTAAGCAGTCCCGTTCAACATCCCTCAGATGGAATTAAAGATTACGCCCGGGAAATGGCGTTCATGGTTTCCCCTTGTGTCGGGTGCGACGCACCTGTGCCGAATCCAGGTTAAAGGAGAAGGACAATGATCAAGATAACTTATCGGTTGATCGCCTTAGTGGCATACGCCCTGATGCTTTGTAGTGTTCAAAGTCGCGCAGAAACGCACTTTCTTATTCCTGGAGGGCCAGGCGGGGGCTGGGATACGACAGCAAGAGCTGTAGGCGAAGCCATGGTGAAGTCAGGACTGGATGACAACACCTCATTCCAGAATATTTCTGGTGGTGGAGGTGGCCGCGCTATTGCTTATTTGATTGAGTCGGGAACGAAAAAAGGCGATATGTTGATGGTTAATTCTACGCCGATAGTGCTGCGAGCACTTTCGGGGCAGTTGCCTTACAGCTATCGCGATTTGACACCAGTTGCCAGCGTTATTGCCGACTACGGGGCGTTTGCAGTGCGTGCAGATTCTCCCTATCAAAGCTGGCACGATGTTATTGAAGCCTTACGCGGAGATCCAAAAACGATCAAAGTCGCCGGTGGCTCAGCCCGCGGGTCTATGGACCATTTAGTTGCCGCACAGGCAGTTCAAGCGGCAGGTATCGATGGCAGACTGCTCAGGTATATTCCTTATGATGCTGGTGGAAAAGCCAAGGCGGGCTTGTTGTCCGGCGAAGTAAATCTCTTATCGACGGGGTTAAGCGAAGCACTCGATATGATGCGTGCGGGACAGGTAAGGATCTTGGCGATCACTGCTGATGAACCTTTGGTGGAATATCCACAGCTCCCCACTATGAAAACACTGGGTTATGACATGGAATTTGTGAATTGGCGTGGCTTTTTTGCTGCTCCAGATGTCTCACAGGCAAAAGTGCAGGAATACAGTGACAGGTTTCAACGTTTAATGGCAACACCTGAATGGGAGAGCGTACGTCAACGTAATGGCTGGCGCACGTTATTTACCAGCCAGGATGCGTTTGTTGATGTACTTGAAGCACAAGAACAGCAGCTTCGTGATGCAATGGAAGCGTTGGGCTTTATCCATCGTTAAAGGAGAGATGACTATGATGAATCGAGAGCTCATAGGGTCAACATTATTTTTGCTGCTATTTGTTTGTTATGGCATTTACGCTTGGCAGATCCCATTGATGCCATTTGAAGAGTACGAAAGTGTTAATTCAGCAAGCTTACCAAAGTTGTACACGGTATTAGGGATGGTGATTTGTTTACTGGCAATGATAGCTGAAATAGTGAAAGCGCCAGTGAATAAAAAACGGGAAATTAAAACTACCATAAGCTGGAAAAGTATCCGTCAAACATTGTTGTTAATAGTACTTATGTTGCTTTATAGCGGACTTTTAGAACCGCTGGGTTTTGTATTGGCAACAACAGTTTTTTTACTTGTCGGTTTTTGGTTAATGGGTGAAAGACGTAAAAAAATACTACTGTTGGCATCAATCCCTGTAGTGATTATTTTTTGGATCATCATGACCCAGTTATTAGGTGTTTATCTTGCCCCTGGTGAATTTTGGAGTTAAATCATGCTAGATGGAATCTTAACAGGCTTATCAACCGCCTTTGCTTGGCAAAACTTGATGTACGTGATCATAGGTTGTTTTGTGGGGACCTTCATTGGCATGTTACCCGGTTTAGGCCCCATGACTGCGATCGCGCTGATGATCCCTATTACCTACAGCATAGGCGCTGACTCCGGCATGATTTTGATGGCTGGTGTTTATTATGGCGCTATATTTGGAGGCTCAACGTCATCTATTTTAATCAATGCGCCCGGGGTGGCCGGTACAGTGGCCTCGTCCTTTGATGGTTATCCTATGGCAAAGCAAGGACATGCAGGCAAAGCTTTGGCGATTGCGGCTTATGCGTCTTTCACTGGTGGAACCATTGGCGCGTTAATGTTGATGGTCGCCGCCCCCTTATTGGCAGAAGTGAGTTTAAGTTTTCATTCTGCGGATTATATGATGTTGATGTTCCTGGGGTTAACAGCGATTGCAGCCTTTTCTAATAAAGGTCAATTTTTAAAAGCCATGATGATGACAGTCTTTGGATTAATGTTAGCCACTATAGGTATAGATCCATCTTCAGGCACTGAACGTTTTACCTTTGGCCAAGCAGATTTGCTTGATGGTGTGAACTTTCTATTAGTTGCCATGGCGACTTTCGCATTATCGGAAGCTTTGATTAATGTCATTCGCCCGGAACAAAAAAATCCCGGGGAACTGGACATGGGCACACCTAAAATCGGTTCAACCAAGCTGAGTAAAGCGGAAGTAAAGGAGCTTGCGCCTACTGTAGGGCGTTCATCCTTATTGGGTTTTCTAATCGGCGTATTACCGGGGGCTGGCGCAACTATTGCAAGTTTTATGGCGTACGCCTGTGAGCGTAATTTAGCCCCGAAAGCATTACAGGAACGCTTTGGACAAGGTTCAATGCGAGGTTTGGCTGCACCGGAATCTGCAAATAATGCAGCTTGTACCGGCTCCTTTGTCCCTCTATTGACACTTGGGATACCTGGTTCAGGAACCACAGCGATTATGCTTGGTGCGCTAATAGCTTATGGTATTCAGCCTGGTCCTACACTAATGCAAGAAAACCCTGCGGTGTTTTGGTCTGTTATTATCAGTATGTATTTTGGTAATATTGTTTTACTTATTTTGAACTTACCCTTGATTCCTTATTTTGCTAAAGCATTAACCTTACCGCGGGCAGTGTTAACGGTAATGATTTTATTTTTTAGCTTAATTGGAGTTTATTTAGTGACGTTCAACACCTTCGATTTATTTATGATGGTGGGTGTTGCTGCTATAGCTCTTATTCTACGGTTGTTGAGTTTTCCTATGGCGCCTTTATTACTCGGGTTTATTTTAGGGGATATGATTGAGCGAAATTATCGACGTGTCGTGATGATTTCTGATGGTTCAATAAGCTTTTTATGGGAACGACCTCTTACATTAGCTATAGGTGTTATTGCGATATTAGTATTGCTTATTCCATTAAAAAGTTTCTTGAGTAACTATCTTCGTTAGGATGCCAAGTTATAGGGTGGATATCATGCGAAATTCAGAACAAGAGGCAATCTCTGCGTCCGCATTCAAAGTGATTCGCCGTCCAAAAAAATTGGAAACCCGATTAATTATTTTGGTTGTTGGCGTCTGTGTTTCAAGCATTGTTCTTTTTTGCATTGGTTTATAATGTGATCACGCAAAACTTTCATCAAGAAGTGGGGGGGAAGGCGTTAGCATTGGCTCTGTCAATAGCGTCTCGGCCGGATGTGATTATGGCTTTAAAAGCTGACAAGGAAGCGAATGAACACCCTGAGCTCAATGCTAAAATGGAACAATTGCGTCAGCAAGTAAATGCTGATTTTATTGTCATTGGCAATACTGAAGAAATTCGTTTGGTGCATCCTGAACCAACGCGAATAGGTCAACGTATGGTTGGGGAAGACTCAGAAGCTGGATTACGTGGCGAGTATTATGTTTCTGAGGCCATTGGGAGTTTAGGTGAATCTATTCGTGGCAAGGTACCGGTTTATGATGATAGTGGTGAGATCTTAGGTTTGGTATCTGTAGGTTTTTTGGCCGGCTCAGTTGAATTATTGATTTTAGAGCGTAGTAGTATATTGTTCTGGGGCTGCATTTCGTTATTGTTACTCAGTATTTTTGCTGCCGTATTTATTGGTCGATGGGTGCGAAACGCCATTTTTGGGTTGCAACCAGATGAAATAGCAAGGCTATTTGCTGAGCAGGAAGCCATCTTGAATACAGTGCGTTCCGGCATTATTGCACTCGATCCAAAGGGGAATGTTCGGAAAATAAATCAACGGGCTTGTGAAATCCTGGAACAACCGTTGCGTATCCAGCATCAAAGTCTTCATTTAACTGATTTATTGCCGGAACATGCAGAGTTTTTATTGCGAAATCCAAGTCGCCGTATTCTAGGTTTCGAGTTGTTTGCTGCCGATAAACGTTTGGTTTTATCACGTTTTTTACTTCAAGCCCACGGCTACAATGATGGTGTGCTATTGAGTATGCGACCTGCTGATGAGTTAGAGTATTTATCGCAACAATTGGCCAAGGTACAGGCATTTGCTGAGTTATTGCGGGTACAAACTCATGATTATTCAAATAAGTTAAACACTATTGGTGCTTTAATCCAAATGGGAGAGTTGGATAAGGCGATTGAGCTTATTGGTCAAGAGAGCCAAGGTTCACAGGCTCAGATTGAAAGTTTATTGACCCATATTCAAGAACCTGTTATCGCTGGATTATTACTAGGGAAGTACCACAAAGCCCGGGAGGTGAATGTCAGTGTGGAACTGAATAATGATAGCTTGTTATGCAGTATTGAACGCAAGGAACTCCTGGAACGCATGGTGTCTATTTTGGGCAATCTTATTGATAATGCGATTGAAGCGGTGCAACAGGTACAACACCTGCGGCTGCCTCGTGTGTTAGTTACCATTGATGAAACGGCGCAAAATATTATATTCGATGTTGAGGACAGCGGTATAGGACTAGGTGCTGATAAAGCTGCCATTTTTACACCGCAATACAGTTCAAAAACGGGTGCACAACATGGTGTAGGGTTGTATTTGGTGAAAACGCATTTGGAATCTTGTGGTGGTACATTGGAATTGGGAGAATCTGATTTAGGCGGTGCAAGGATTACCGTTTACATTCCGAAAAAACATGTTAAAGGAACTTCTCATGGCGTATTCAGTAATCATTGTTGAAGATGAAGTTGCCGTCTCACAATTGTTGGCTCAGTATTTACTGTTTCCTCAAACGCAAGACACCGTACGCCAGGGACAGTATCAAGTTGTGGGTTGTGCCGGTAGCATAAAAGTTGCGACCGGTTTGTTAAAAGCATTACAACCTGATCTGCTTTTATTGGATATTTATCTGCCGGATGGTTCTGGACTTGAGTTGTTACAACAGGTTCGTAAGCAAGGACTCAAAAGTGATGTGATGTTGATTACAGCAGCCAAGGAAGTCACCATTTTAGAACAAGCCATGCAATTGGGAGTATGTGATTTTCTTGTTAAACCTTTAATGTTAAAGCGTTTAGATCAAGCACTTGCTCGCTTTGAAGCTCGTCAACACTGTCTTTCGGTAGCGGAAGAAGTAACCCAATCCATCGCTGACACTCTATTTGGGGGGGATAATAAGCAATCGAGTAATCAAGTACCGGTTCGTCTACCCAAAGGTGTGGATGCCTTGACTCTAGATAAAATTCGTTCCGTGTTTATTGAACATCCGAAACAAAGTTATACCGCACAACAAATGGGGGCTCTTGTCGGCATGAGTCGTTCAACTGCACGGCGTTATTTGGAATATATGCTGGCGATTGATGAGTTGATTGTTGATCAAAATTACGGGGCTATCGGCCGTCCGGAACGAAGTTATCGCTTTATCGGCTTTAACAAAAGCTGATGCGATATTGGTAAGTGAGAGAATTATCTGTTCCAGGAACCGCGATTTTTTAATGAACCGCAACCAGAAGGTAGGGGACGTTGACCGGCACTCAAATGCACTATGTCAAATAATGCATTTGAGTATTATTGGGGTTTAGTTCAGACCTGAACCGTGAATATCACATCTTTGCCGGCGTTGACGCTACCCTGGCGCTTTTCCAGATACTTAACATCTTCCATATTAGCCAGCACAACAGGAGTGAGCAGACTGTTGACCTGGTCTTTGAGAAAGTCGAGGTCAAACTCCAGTATAGGTTCGCCGGCTTTAACATCCTGACCTTCCTGGGCCAGGCGTTTGAAGCCTTTTCCTCTAAGTTCTATAGTACCAACGCCGAAGTGAACAAACAGCTCCAACCCTTGGGGCGACTCTATGCTGAAGGCATGGTTAGTTTCAAAAATTTTGCCTATAGTGCCGTCAATCGGCGCCAGCATAAATTTACCTTTGGGTTCTATCGCAATGCCATCACCGACAATCTTTTCGGCGAAGACCACATCCGGGACTTTTTCAATGGCAACAATATCGCCACTGATAGGGGCATAAACTTTAATACCGCCTTCTATGTTGGGCTGCCCCGATACCATGCGGCGGATCCGGCTTAAAAATCCCATGGGTTGTTTTGTCCTTTTTGTTTTTGGTTTCTGGTTAAACAGTCCCTCGACAACGTTCAGGTTGGGGAAGGGGATTTTTGCTTAGCATACTGAATTAATAGCTTTAATGACAGAGGGAGATCAAGGATGTCAATTCGGACAATCGAGTGCAGACGAGTGCTTTTTTGGCCTGCTTTGCAAATTGACTGAAGTTACCCTCACACAGCGCCGCTTTGATTTCCAGCACAGATCCCAGGTTGACTGACAACTCGTCCAGCCCCATGCCCATCAGTATTGGCGCAATACGCGGATCGCCTGCCAGCTCTCCACACAAAGAGACCCTGATGCCGGCGGCTTTGGCGTCTGCTATTGTCATGGCAATCAGCCTGAGGATCGCCGGAGAAAATGAGGGATAATCCCGGGTCAATTCAGGGTTGGTTCTGTCGGCCGCCATGGCATACTGAGTCAAGTCATTGGTACCTATGCTGATAAAGTCCAGCTTAGGCAGTAGTGTTGGCAGGTTCATAACCGCGGCCGGGGTTTCCACCACTATGCCAAGGCTGATGTCGCCATAGCCTTTCTCGGCCTCGCTGAGCTGCTGTTTACAGTGCTCCAGCATATCCAGTACGGCGTCCAACTCTTCAACCTGATTAACCATGGGCAGCATCAACCGAACCGGACCATGATTGGCGGCGCGCAATACGGCCCGTAGTTGTGTCTGCAGAATTTCAGGATGTTTAAGGGTGTAGCGCACGCCGCGCATGCCAAGCGCAGGATTGTCTTCTATTGCCTGATCCAGGCAAGGCAGTTCCTTGTCAGCACCTATATCCAGTGTACGTATGGTGAAGGGCTGGCCGTTGAGCAGCTGCAGAGCATCGCAATAGAGGTTGTACTGAGCCTTTTCATCTGGAATACAACTGGCATCCATCAGCATGAATTCGGTACGAAAAAGGCCTATGCCTTCTGCGCCGACCAGGGGCAAACGGGAGATCTCATTGAGGTTACCCACGTTGGCCATTAGGCTTATGCGTTTTCCGTCCTGGGTCTGGGTCTGCCTGTCCCGGTATTGCTCCAGTGCGCTGCGTCTTGCCTGCTCGCGCTCAAATCTCTGCTTAAGCTCTGTGACTTCAGTTTGCTCCGGGCGAACAAATAAAGCACCTTGGTTGGCATCCAGAATGAGCTGATCGCCGGCATTGATATTGCCTGTTTGATAGTTGCAGGAAAGCAGGGCGGGGATGCCGGCGGCACGGGCCAAGATAGCCGTGTGGCTGGTGAGGCCACCGGTCTTCAGTATGATGCCTTTGATATGTTCAAGGGGCAGCAGGGCAAATTCCGCCGGTGTCAGATCCTGAGCCAACAAGATGGAGTCATGTTTGAGTTTATCCAGGCCATCGGCATCGGCGCCGTTGATACTACTGATAAGTCGTCTGCCGAGGCAACGTACGTCCTGGGCCCGGTTTGCAAGATAAGGGTCTTCCAGTGCTTCAAGTTCACTGGCCTGGTGGGCAAAGACCCGCTCTACCGCTGCTGTGGCTGAAAACTGCAGCCCACTGATGGACTCGCGAATTTGTTGAATAAGTTCAGTATCTTCCAGTAGTAGCAGATCGGCTTCCACCAATTGGAAGTTGTCTGAATCTTCGGTCAGTTTATCCAGGCTGGTTTGTAACTGCTGGCACAAGCGCTGCAGTGCCTGGGTGAGCTTATTCAGCTCTTGAGGGATTTTGGCAAGTGGCAGCAGGCGGTAATCCATGCTGTTGTCAAAGGGGTTGTAGACTACCGCTTCTCCGAAGGCGATACCCGATGAGACTGCAATTCCGGCGAGGCGCATCTGTGTTCCTCTCAACTTAAGGTGATCAACAGTTCCGACACCCGTTCAACGGCTTCGCGAGCCTGTTCACCTTCGGCAAATACTCTGACAGACACGCCTTGATAGAGCCCCAGTGTCTGCAACTTGAACAGACTCTTGGCACTGGCTTGTTTGCCCTGGCACTCAACCATCACATCACAATCGTACTGTTTCGCCTCTTTTACCAGCAGTGCGGCAGGGCGGGTATGGATCCCGTGTTTGGCGGTAATAGTGACGGTTTTTTCGTACATAGACTTCTTTGACTCATGTAATTAACTGAATAATATCCGGTAACGGCTGACGTTTTGCAATACTCCGGCGACCAAGCCGTCAATTGCCATATTCAATAACCTGATATTGCTGCTTTCTGAGGGCGCGAATGGCGGTATCCAACTTATCTTTCTTCAGCAGTATATAGTCGGTATCGAAGGTTGAAACTGTAAAAATACTCACATGGGCATCGGCGAGAGTTGCCGAGACTCTGGCCATGATACCCGTCATGGAAAAGCCAAGTGGCCCTAAAAGTTCAAGACAACGCCAGTCTTCTTCCTGCTCCAGGCTATCGAGCTCCAGTTTACAATCGACGACTACCGAAAGCTCCTCACGGGTTTTGGCAATAAAAAACAGCGGCTGGCTGAGTACTTCGGCCGGAACCTGGGTATCTGAGCTGAAACTGTGGATAGTGAATAGCTGCGGATAGACCGCCAATGTCATGCGCAAAGCCAATACCTCTATTTTCGCCCGGGGCCACCAATGGGCGCCGCTGCGGCATCACCTGCCGGGTACGGCAAACTCCGGGAAGGTGCGAACAAGTCCCATGTGTGCTCTGCGTCGGCTTACAGGCCTGGATGCAAGGCGTGGTTCGCCGCAAATGGCCCTAGTCCTTTGCAAGAAGCACAACACAGCAGGCAGGTCTGTAAGCCACGCCCTTCGGGGTTTTCACAGCAACCGGCTCTCTGCGTTATCCGACTTCGACATGCCTTCAGTCAGATGCCTTGAACGCCAATTGCTGTGCAAACCAGAGTGCCACGAGGACTCATTCGCACCTTCCTTAGCTTATCACAATAAGAAAGGGGCAGAATACGTTCTGCCCCTCGAGATGTTAGATCTTGAATTGCCCCAGAGTGCGGCGCATGTTCTGGCTGATCTGCTCAAGCGACATTGCTGCGCTTTGGTTGCTGGCATTGGCTTGCACTGAAACTTGAGTCAGCTCGGAAATGGTGCTGACATTGCGATTGATCTCTTCGGTCACCAAAGATTGCTCTTCGGTAGCGCTGGCGAGTTGGGTATTCATATCGCTTATCTGTGCTACCAGGGAGAGGATTTGATCCATGGCAGAGCCTGCCGCTTCGGCCTGTTTTTGCAGCTCGGAGGATTGGCTCTGTGTTTGGCTGTTACTCTCCATAACGGCGCTGACACCGGATTGAATTTCACTGATCAGCTTGTGAATTTCGTTGGTGGAGTCCTGAGTGCGGTTGGCAAGGGCGCGCACTTCATCGGCCACTACAGCAAAGCCGCGGCCGTGAGTACCGGCGCGGGCGGCTTCGATGGCGGCGTTGAGTGCCAAAAGGTTGGTTTGTTCGGCAATGGTGCGGATCACATCGAGAATGCCGCCAATTCTGCCTGAAGCTTGACCCAGGGTTTCGGTAAGGTTTTCTGCGGCTTGCAGTTCGCGCACCAGCTCCTGGCAGTTTGCCAGTGTCGCATCCATGGTCTCTTTACCGCTGAGGGCTTGTTGTTTGACGCTGGAAGCGGCATCGGCAGCCTGCTGGGTATTGTTGGCCATCTCCTGGGTGGTTGCCAGCATCTGATTCACGGCGGTGGCCACGCTGGCGGTTTCCCTGTGGATGTTATCGGCGCTGTGGTTGGACTCTTTGACTGCGACTGTCAGGTGCTCGGCGTCCTCGCCAAGTGATGCACCAAGTGGCTGCAATTCGCTGACGGTTCTACCTATCTTCTCTACAAAACTGTTAAAGGCACGGGCTAGTGCTGCTACTTCATCACGGCCTTGACCTTCGAGCCTTTTACTGAGATCGCCTTCACCTTGGGCAATATCCTCCATTGCGGCGATGGCGGTCTTAAGCGGCGCGGTAATGGATTGATTGAGCACCAGAAAGAAGATGAAAATCGGCGCTGAAATCAACATCATAATGATCAGATAATCGATTGAGACTGACTTCATTGTGGCGTTGACATCGCTGATATATGTACCGGTCAGCAGGGTCCAGCCCCAATCTTTGTCATATCTGGATTCGGTGAGCTTTTCTTCGCTATTACCACTGGCTGGGTTGCGGATCTCATAGCTGAGTTTGCCTGTGCCATTGGCCTTGGCTTGTTGTTGTAGCTGGGCCAGCGGATTGCTGCCATCCTTGATATGATAATCGGCAATGGCTTGGCCCACCAGCGACGGCTCAGCGCCGTGGGCGATGATTTTTCCCTGATCTGAGAGCAGAATAAAGTAACCTTCACGGCCATATCGCATCTGGCCCACCAAGGCTGCTGACTCTTGTTGGGCTTTCTCAAGAGTTAGTGTTCCAGCACGAACTTGATCACGGTGTGCTGCAACTACAGACAGGGCAGTGTTCAGCTGGGCATCATTTTGCAGCCATTTTTGAGTTATCAGGTTATCGTACTGTTCTTTAATGGAGAAACTGGCGAAACACAGGGTGCCTATTGCGGCCAGAACCAACATAAGGATAAGGCGCTGAAGAATGGTGAGCTTCCTGAGTAGTGCCATTTCGTACTCCTTTGTTATCTATTTTTAGTTAGTTGGCAGCGACTATAACGCGATGGAAAAACCAAGTGAAACCTTTTTACCTGGCTTGACTTGCTTTGTTGATCAGGCTCATTGTTCAGCTTATATCAAGCCTAAAAAGAGCTCCTTGCTTAGCTGCTCTCAATGCTGCACAGAGGATATCGGCTCAAATATCAAAAGCTTAAGCCGTGCTCAGCCACTTAGGTTAACGTTCGAAGTCTAATTAATTGTTTTTATTTTGATTTTTTTGGCTGAAGGGCTCAATATTAACCTTATTTTTATTATTGGCCTCTTTTCATGAATACACCTCAAGTCATTAGTTCAGACGATATTTTACTGAAGCTTTGTCACTCTGTGACCCATGTCTTATCAGCCACTACAGCAAGTACTTTGTCCCATGCTGGAGTTGTACAGCGTATTACCCGTACTCGGCTTAAGCCGGATCTCGGTTGTTTCTCTATCTTTGATGGCGGCTTTTCCGGTCTGGTGGTGATTAATTTTTCCGCTGCGGCTGCATTGGAAATTTATCGTCGCTATATGCTGCATATGGGCATGCCTGAGGAAGAACTAGCTTTCTCCCATACCTCAGATGAGGTGGGTGATGTAATGGGTGAACTGATGAATCAGATGTTGGGGGATTTTATCGGCAAGGTATCCAAGGAGCTGCAAACATCTATTAGCCAAAGCCAGCCAAAGATGCTGACTATAAACAAGGAACTGACCATATCCATTGATGCCAACTTGGACGAGCCCATCGCTCGTAGAGTGTCCTTCAAAACAGAAAACAATCATATATTTTATCTTGAATTTGCCATGGACAAGACAGAGTTTATTCGTCTGGCAGAGTTTGAAACCGATGAAGAATTTGACCCTGATCTGCTTCTGGCTCGTCATGGCAGTCAACAGTCACAGACTAAAGTTTCTGAATCACCTTGGGTGAAAGCGGCAAATATCGATGATGACACTGATGATCTGTTCAAAGAGTTGGGAATTTGACCTCCTGAGATGACCGTTATTTTGTTCATTTCAGGTTGCCGGGGAATCAATTCCAAATAGCTTCCCTGGCCTCTATTAAGAGCTTTTTACTATCGAATGTTAGGTGGATTTTTCTATCTTGAATCGGGAGGACAGGTAGGGAATGTAATCTTCAATGTCATGTTTGCTATTGTGAAGGGCACTGGAGTCTGAAGGAATTAGAAATTGGTTGCGGGAGCCGGATTTGAACCGACGACCTTCGAGGCTCTTATAAGGAACTGAGCCCGACGAGCTACCTTGCTGCA
>NZ_JBKORL010000018.1:0-71256 GCF_047314525.1 Shewanella sp. BJSY2023SW007
ATGTTTGTTTGGCGACTACAGAGTATCACCAACAGGCAGTTGATCTCTCCTCACCGTTTAACCATGAGTGGTGCACTTATTATCTGAATTCGGGCCCAGTTGTAGTTTGGCTGTTTCTAATGTGGATGTTAATTTCCGAAGTGATCAGCAAACTCAAGATCCAATTACAATATTTTTCGGTATTACATTGACGATAGGTATAAACATCCTTCCTCTCAGACTCAAAGCCAGAGACTGGATTAGGAGCTCAACACTATGACCTGCAGTTTCGTTGGATAACTTAATCACCTTGATTGCACAGGCGTCACATTTCTTGTTTCTTATCATCCATGTCCAAAATAATCATTTACCCAAAATCGAGTTAAATTGTGCATGATGCATTCATATTCAGTTGTCACTCGTAGTTGTGCTGCTTATGAGTTAAAACCAAATAGCGGCATATAGTCATCATTGTCTGTCAGGTTGACCTCAAAGCGCAGCACCTTGTAACACATGGCAAACAAAGACTCTCCCAACCAACGGGGATCAAAAGCATCGAGGGCCCTGAGCATACCCGCAGGGCCGGCATCGCCCTTGAGCTCTATAGGGGTCAACACATCAATAAAACTGGCCACCAAACCATAGAGATCCCGTTCGGCATCCCCTTCAAGGGCCCAGAGATCCGGGTCGGCATATTGAGCAGCATAGTGTCTGGCCGCTATATCCTGACCCAAGCCAAAGTTCAAAAGCACGGCGCTGTCGCCATTACAGATAATATTCTTCGGGCAGATGGCACTATGGAAGATATCCAATCTATGGAGATACTGCAGCGCCGTCAGCAACTGCCGAAACCAGCCTATCACCTGTTGCGGCGATTGGATCTCGGCGCAATCCAAAGCAACTCCCCGCTCCCAGGCCCTGGCAATGAAGACCCGGTCGCTGCCGCCAAGTTCGCCAAAGGCCAATACCCGCTCAACATTAGGGTGATAGATGCGGCTCAGGCTGCGGTATTGATGATTCAGACCGGGCCAGTCCTGCTGCAAAAAGCGATAAACAGACAGCCCGACATCGAACTGTCCCTGAAGGTGAGTGGCGCGCCAGAGTTCACTGTGAGCGGCCTGATAGATGACTTCTTCAAGCCGGAAGTGATGGTCGATAATGCTGCCCTCGGCTATCTCTGTATCGCTATCCAGGCTGTCACAGACTCCGGTTTCAATCAGCGCGCTGAGATCGGCTCTAAGCTCATCAAGATCCGCGCCCCGCCCTGCCGCAACCCGCTGGAACCAGAGGTAGATACGTGGCTGATGAGTGGCCAGCGCCAGAGGTAAAAATCGCTCGGCATAGCGCCTAAGATCCTCATCGATACTGATGTCATCACGGATATCGATAAATTCGACTTCGCCATCATCACCGATAAACAGGCAGTGCTCATCCCAGCCGCCGACACAGATATTACGCCGATGAATTTGCGACAGACTGGTGGCCCCACGGCGCAATATTTCCAGCAGTTGATAAATGCTGAGCCGCTCGATTTCCAGCAGATGAATAGGCACACCTCTTGGCATGCGAATAGGCAACACCAACTGCTCGCCATCCTGAATAAGGGGCGCAGAGTAAGGCACGCCGCTGCAACCGGACAGTTTCTGTAACCGCTGAAACTCACCCCGCAGCCGCTCTTCATGCTGTCTTGCTTCAGAAAGCTGCTCGAAATGGGTAGGGATCAGAATTTTCAGCAGCCAGGGCGCGGTCCAGCCGCCGGGATTATACTCGGCCTGCCAGACTTCGAGGCCACTTTGCAGGAACAGGCATTTGAGCTTGATAAAATCCTGTATTTTATTGTTGCGTTGTTCCACCAGGGCCACCTGCCCCAGAGTGTCCAACACCGCCTCTTTCTGACGCTGATTGATCTGGTGCTTATGGGGAGCCGTCAGGCCCCACTCTTTGGTAAGCGCAGCGATGATCTGCCTTGGGGTATAGATGCTCAGGGCACAGTCCTGCTTCTCCAGCTCTATGGCTTCGCCCTTATGACCTGTCACAAATACCATGCCCTGGCACCAGGGAGCATAGACACCGACCGGGATCTTGTTCTTCAGCTTACCGGCCAGCACTCTGGCAACATAATTGGCCTTGGACAGGCTGTTGTCCACCTCGCGGCCATCCAGCGACCAGGCGTGCAGACCGGCATTAAGCCGGCCGATATAGCCTTTGACATCGATGACATACACGCCCCACTCGCCGACCACCAGAGCATCCACCTCCATCGCTTGCCCGGACTGAGTCGGGATCTCAATATTGGTCAGCAGCAGATAATCTTTGGGTAACTCATCACCCAGCAGTTCAAAGGCCCAGCGCTCGGCGTCGTTGACCGGGGTTCCAAAACTGATGTGTTTGGCCATATCACTCTCCCTGAGATTGGCAATCAGTGGGGGCAGAATAAAAAGCTAGAGAATAAAAAGCCACCCAAATTTGGGTGGCTCAGGAAAAATTCACTTATCTTCAGTGGTGGCAGTGCTCATCACACTCGTGGTCATCATCGGCAAACTCGTCATCGCCGTCCTGATGCTGCATCACGCCCCAACCATCTGTCATGCCGTCAAACTCGGCAGCAAAGCTGTTCAGCTCAGTTTCGCGCGCCACCAAAGCCTGATACTCGGGCACCATATTGATGCAGACAATCAGTTCCCACTTTTCAATCTCTTCATTGAACTGCAGCTCAACTTCACCTGCCTGCTCGGACTGACTCAGGTCTTCCAATGCCGATTCAGCGTCGCGCTGATCATCAAACACCAGGAAAAAGTCCACATCCAAAGGCTTGCTCAAGTCGATACCCGACTCTTGCATTGCCTGCAGCATCTTGCCGTTGTCATCATCTGGAAATTGCATTCTGTTCCCCTTGCGCCTATTGCGCCGCCACTATTTTAACCGTTTCGCCGTTGAAGCTGACCAGATCGCCCGGCAGCAGTTTCTTGCGCTTGCGGGTTTCAACCTCGTTATTGACCAGCACCAGCCCTTCGGCAATCACATGCTTGGCCTCGGCGCCGGCACTGGTCATGCCTTCTGCCTTCAGCACCTTATAAAGCTCAATATACTCATCGCCGCTATTGAGGGTGAATTCGCTCATTTTCTGTGTCACTGTGACCTTGCCTTACTGGAATTGACTCGATTTGGGGCGGATTATAGCAGCAAGCATCCGCTTGGGGGAGAGAAGTCAACGACGCTCATCGCTGAGCAGGCCATAGGCCCTGTCATCCACCCAAAGATCGCCGATACGGAAGTTGTGCCGCAATATTCCCTCAAGCTCGAAGCCGCACTTTTCCATGACCTTGGCCGAAGCCAGATTGTCATTGGCGCAGTGACCGATGAATTTATGAATATTGAAGCTCAAACAGCCCCAATCTATGACCCCGCGTAGCGACTCTGTGGCATAGCCCTTCCCCTGCATATCCGGATGCAACAGGTAACCTACCTCGGCCTGCGCCAGCTCAGGATCGACACAGTAAAAGCCGGTCAAGCCGACAAAGCAGTCGCTACCCAGTTCTTCAATCACCAGCGTCAGCCAATCCCCGGACTCGTAACGCCAAGGCTGGCTTCGCTGCTCAAACTTGGCTTTGAGCAGTGGAACGGGTTCGGGATCTCTGACAAAGCGGCCCACTTCAGGATCGCAATGCAGTGCCAGAAACGCCGGCCAATCTTGCGCCGTCAGAGTCCTGAGCCTGAGTCTATCGGTATAGATTTCTATCACTTGCTTGACCCGGGCTTAACCGCGACTGGTGACTTCAAGCAGGTGAAAACCAAAAGCGGTTTTCACCGGCCCCTGTACTTCATTGAGCGGCGCGCTGAACACCACTTCATCAAACTCACGCACCATCATACCCGGACCGAATGAGCCCAGCTCGCCGCCTTGAGCTCCAGAAGGACAAGCGGAATGTTTACGGGCCAGCTCGGCAAAATCGGCGCCATCGATAATCTGTTGTTTCAAGCTGGCGCATTCCTCTTCGGTCTTTACCAGTAGATGTCTTGCTGTTGCCTGCACCATAATTTGCTCCTCAGTAATCTTGGCCAAGTGGCCTTTTTTCGGTGGTTCACCAAACAAACTCGGCCAGTATAATATCATTCTGTGTCAGAAGTTAACTGACACAGCAATAATGGCAGGCCTTGAATTAAATATAAAAACGCCGTCAGATGACGGCGTTTTTAGTTTGTTTATCAAAGACCCAACTTAAGTTTGGTCTCAGGCTGATGCTTTCTGCTTCAACTGTTTTTCTATCCAGAGATCTATCTTGGCTTCCATCACCGCCATGGGTAAGGAGCCAGTGGTGATAATTTGATCGTGGAAGGCCTTGAGATCGAAGTCGTTCCCCAGGGCTTTCTCGGCCCGGGCTCTGAGCTCCAGGATCTTCAACTGACCAACTTTATAAGACAGTGCCTGACCAGGAATTGCCATATAGCGCTCCACCTCGGCGATAATGTCGCTTTCTGCCAGCGGAGAGTTGTCTTTCATATACTGAATCGCCTGTTCGCGGCTCCAGCCCTTGGCATGCAGGCCTGTATCCACCACCAGACGCATCGCTCGCAGCATTTCATCCGAGAGCTTGCCGAAATACTGGTACGGGTCTTCAAACAGCCCCATCTCTATTCCAAGATATTCGGCATAGAGGGCCCAGCCCTCTTCAAAGGCGGTGTAACCGCTGAAACGCTGGAACTCAGGCACGCCCTGCAGCTCTTGCTTGATGGCTATTTGGAAGTGGTGACCCGGCGCCGCTTCATGCAATGACAAAGTGGTCATGCCCCACTTGGGCTGAGCTTTCAGGTTATAGGTGTTGATGTAAAACACCCCTGGACGACTGCCATCGACGGCCGGTGCTTCATAGGAGGCTCCGGCGGCTGATTTTTCACGGAAGCTTTCAACCGGCTTCACTACATAATCGGCCTTGGGCATCACATTGAAGTAATCGGGCAGTACGGCATTGATCTTGTCCTTGAGCACCATATAGCCGTCAATTAAGCCCTGCTTGTCACTGAAGAAGTACGTGGGCTCGGATGACAGTGAAGCAAAGAAGGCCTTGAGATCACCTTCAAAACCCACTTGCTGGCGCACCTTGTCCATTTCATCGAGGATCCGTGCCACTTCCTTGAGGCCGATTTGATGAATATCGTCCACCGCCATAGTGGTTGTGGTATGGGCATTGGCCAGATGTTGATACCAGACTTTACCGTTAGGCAGCGCCCACCAACCGTCAGTGGCCCGCGAGGCCGGCAGATAGGTTTGTTCAAAATATTGCTTGAGAGAAGCGATAGCCGGCAGCAATTCTTGGCTGATCATCTGTTGATATTCCTGCTCAATCAAGGCGCGCTCGGCGGCATTGAAGCTCTCGGGCATCTTGGTCACAGGGGCGTAGAAGATACTGTCTTGAGGCTTATCCACCAACTGTGCCTGCAACTGAGGTATAAGCCGCTCGACCAATACCCGTGGCAGCACAACCTTGCTGGCAATGCCCTCATCCATACGCTGTTTCGCCAGTTCGGTCCAATTGATAAAACCTTTCACCCTCAGCTGCCAGTTGGCGTAATCCTGCGGGGTATTGAAAGGCTGAGCACTCTCACCGCTGCCAAGCTGCACCATGGTAATCACTGTACTGTAGAACTGGCTTATCGGCATAAAACGGCTGGGGAAGGTTTCATCCACCAAAGCCATGTCCCTGTCATAGACAAACATGTCGTAACTGAGTTGCAACTGTTCTGGCAAGGCTTGTTTATCTATGGTCTTGGCCTGGGCGGCGTAGCGGCTGTTGAGTTCATGGCGCTGTTTGAGGTAAGCCTCAGAGAGGTCGCCACCGAAAGTATCGTTATAGTCATTGACCCCGACAAAGGTGGCGTAGATGGGCTCAAGCTTGAGGTAGTCCTTAAAAAATTGATCCACCATGGCAAGATAAGCCTGCTCTGCCGTTTGTACCATTGCCGCAGCGGGCTGTTGCTCCAGCTGTGGTTGAGTCACCAAACTGCTCTCCTCTTTGGAGCAAGCGCTCAACGCCAAAATAATAGAGCACAGCAAAAACCCTTTTTTCATTGTCGTTATTCTCCTGTCACAACTCAGTAGATGGATTGGTTAACTATACTTGTAGCAGTCACTAGCTCGGAGCCAACCCATGATTTATTCCTTCAGTAACTCAGGTTTCAGGGATCCGGAAACCGGGGTCTATAACCGAACCTATTTTATGGAAGTCTTTCACCGTGAATGGTTTCGCCATCTGCGAGATCACCAGAGTCTGGCGCTATTGTATCTTTGCCCTCACATACATGAAACAGTTAACCAACCTCACTTGCTGGAATTCTTTGCCAAACAGGTGCAGGAAGCCTTGCTGCGCAATACTGATCTATTGGGACGCATGAACCACCAGCTGTTCGCCCTCGGTCTATTCAACGTCGATAAGATGGGAGCCAAGAAGGTAATTGAACGGATTAATGAGAAAATCAACAAGTTCAGCGAAGAATATAACAAATTTCATCACCTGCAGCTGGACTACCGCCTGGCGGCCTGTATTTGCCAACCCAGCAGAGAACTGAAACCCGAAACCCTGTTTATTGATGTTGAAACCCTAACCCATCAGTTGGAACAGCAAGACAACACACTTTCCAGTGTCAGAGAGATCCACTGAATCATTGCAAAAGGTTTATCGCAGAATCGCAAAGGTCTCAACAGCAGATTATTGATGACTAAACTGGCCAGGATAAAATGAACCTGGCCTTGGTTAGTTTTGCTGCCCCAAACGGCTGAAATAACCGGGTGGATACCCGAGCCAATGCTTGAAACTTTGACGAAAGTGACAACTATCGCTATACCCCAAACGCTCGGCAATCTCGCTCACCGACAATTGGCCTTCGAGGATCCAGCTTACCGCTCGCTGACACCTTTGCTGATCCACCAGGCGTTGATAACTGCTGCCCAGGGCTGCCAACTTGCGCCTCAAACTACGACTGCTCATGTGTAGCCTGAGTGCCATGGTTTCCAGCGTTGGCACAAAGGGGAAATCGCCATCAAGTTCGTCAATAATTTTTTCAATCAGCGAACTCTGCTGCTCAAAGTTTTGACTGCGAGCCGAGAACTGAGTCAGATCCACAGCAAGCGCCAACCAAGATTTGTCGAGGCGCCATTCATTGAAATCACTCTGAAACTCCACCCGCTTGGCCAATTTTGCCAAGCCTGCAGACGGCCTCAAGGTGCCGGTAATACTGATAGCGTTAAAAACGATCTCTTGGCCGGTCAACTCCCGCGCTAAACTCAGCAGTGCGCCTATGCTGTGAAGAAATTCGCCACGATAGATTAACGGCTCGGCCCGGCCGGTATTGAGCCAGCGCAGGCTGATTTGATGCTCATCCTCCAGCAGTAAAAGATCAGCAAAACTTCCCACCCACTTGGGATGATTTAGCACAAACTCCAGGCACTCACCAAGGCTCCGACATTCTCCAAGCAAAGGCAACAGAAAGCCCAAGTCAGTTACCCGAGTGTAGAGACCGGCCAGCAGGCTAACATCCTCACGTCGGCTGCGCTGCATTAAAAACGCTATCGTGGCGCTGAGTTGCCAAACCCTTACCCATTGGCACTCCTTGAGCTCATTGATACCCGTGCCTATGTGCTGGCATAGCTCTTCGGTAGCCTCGGTTCCCAATTGTGACTGAATAAAACGAATAAGGTTGGCCAGTTCAAAAGCCGGGTACGCCTGATCCCCAACCATCATATTGGCTCGGTATTTGATCTGCATTGCCATTGTTATCTTTTTGTTAATCACCCAAAACTGTTTTAGCGTATCCAGCAAGAGAATTAAAGACGTACCGCATAAAAAACCCCGGGAAGCCGGGGTCTGATTATCGAGTTAGCGAGATATCAAGGGTTAGATTGGTCGATTTTTCTCAGCCAACTTGTTATAGCAGGCATTAAGCATCAAAGAAGCGCTGTGAGCCAACTTGTCAGCCAGTTTCTTACGCAGCTGATATTTTACCTTGATCACAGTCCGATCCGAGGCCAGCTTCAGCAAGAGATCGTCACTGGTGCCCACTTCATCTATGAGTCCCAGCTCTATAGCTTGCTGACCATACCAATGCTCACCTGTTGCCACTTTGTCCAGCTCCAGTTGCGGCCGATAGCGACCGACAAAGTCCTTGAACAGCAAATGGGTTTCTTCCAGTTCCTGTTGAAACTTGGCTCTGCCTTCATCAGTATTCTCACCAAAGAGTGTCAGGGTACGCTTAAAGTCGCCGGCGGTATGCTGTTCATAATCAATGTCATGCTTCTTCAGCAGCTTGTTAAAGTTAGGTAATTGGGCAACAACACCTATGGAGCCTATGATAGCGAACGGTGCAGCAATAATGCGGTCGGCAACGCAGGCCATCATATAACCGCCACTGGCAGCCACTTTATCCACGCATATGGTCAACGGCAATCCAGCACTGCGGATCCTGTCCAGTTGGCTGGCAGCCAGGCCATACCCATGAACCATGCCACCACCACTCTCAACACTGGCTACAACTTCATCACCTTCCTCGGCAATCGCCAAAATAGCGCTGATCTCTTCCCGCAGCGATGCGACTTCGGCGGCTTCTATGCCGCCTTTGAACTCGACGACATATACCTTGGGATCTTTGACGTCCCCGGCATCCAGTGCCTTGTCATGGGCTTTTTGCTCCGCTTTGAGTTGTTTCTCATAGGCCTTGAATGCCTTTTTGCCCAAGAGTTCAGCCTTGAGATGATGCTTGAGCGATTTGAGTTCATCACTGAGATGAGTCAGTTTCAACTCGCCCCTGTCACTCTTTTGTTTTACTGCCGAAGCCACCACAATCACCACTATGGCGCCGATAGCAACCACCAGGGTAATCGCCTTGGCAAGAAATAGTCCGTACTCGTATAAAAATTCCACTAAGGGGTTCCTTTCACTGCGAGAAAGCACACAAAATTGCGCTATTCTAGCAGTCCTTTTACGGATAAAAAAACCCGATGCAAATCAGTTAAGCGAACATCAATAAACTTGAGGGCTTCAGAAGGAGTTTGAAAGTCCCTCTAAAGCCCTCGTTGTCTCTATCGTTTGCCTATTAAAACGCCGTTTTATTTTTTCGGCCAAGTTGTGAGTCGAACATGCCTGATTATCTAAAGAAGTGGCAAACTAATCCGCATTTGGCGCTTGTATTCGTTAATGCCTTTCTTTCACTCTCAAAATGAATCAATTCCTATGTAAAATATCGCCGGTGCGAGTATCTACTTGGGTAACGATGCCTGATGGCCACTGACGAAAGCATCCAATGCTGTTCTGGCGCGGCTTTCAGCATCAGCCAGGCTGTCGCTTGCCTTCATAGGCTCAACCACTTCGTAATAGCACTTGATCTTGGGTTCGGTTCCCGAAGGCCTTACTATCACTCGGGCACCGCCTTCAAGATGGAAAGTCAGCACATCACTGGCCGGTAATTCGATGATCTCCCGCCGCCCATCGGCGTAACGCCGCTCGGCCGATTTGAGATCCTCGGTCACCAATACCGCCATACCGGCGATGGACTCGGGAGGATTGGCCCGCAGATGGGCACCGATATCCGGCGTTCCCGGCTTAAGCGCTATGCTCACCTGAGTATTGAGGTGCAAGCCATAGTCGCGATAGAGTTGTTCCAGTCTGTCCCAGATGGTTTTGTCCTGTGCCGCCAGCTCGGCAGTCAGCTGGGCAAAAGCCACCAGCGCCGACAGGCCGTCCTTATCCCACACCATGCTGCCCACTGTGTAGCCCAGCGCCTCTTCATAGGCAAACAGGAATTTATTGCTGTCGCTCTGTCGCTGCATACCAACATTGGTGAGCCATTTGAAACCTGTGAGCGTGGTATAAAACTCACCGTCCTTGGCCTTGGCGATTTTGGAGAGCAAGGTTGAAGAGACTATGGTGGTTCCCAGTAGACGCTGATTGGCCGGCGCCTTGGACAATAAATAGTGGCCCAGCAAGGCTCCCACCTGATCGCCGGTAAGCATTTGATATTCGCCGTCATCACGGCGCACGGCCACCGCCAGCCTATCTGCATCCGGATCGTTGGCACAGGCCAGCATCGCCTGATGCTGCTTGGCCTCGGCAATCACCAGATCCATGGCGCCCTTCTCTTCCGGGTTGGGGAACTTAACCGTTGGGAAGTCACCGTCCGGTTTTTCTTGGGCGGCGACAGAATAAACCTGGGTAAAACCGGCATCCTTGAGCACTGTCTTGGCCATTTCTGCACCAACACCATGCATGGCGGTATAGGCCAGGCTCACCCTTTCGGGCGCCGTTTTGTGCTGCAACACATCGGCATGGAACACACCGCGGCGATAGTCCTGATAGAAATCATCCTGCAGCCAGATGAGTTTACCCTGCTTGGTGGCTTCACTCTGCTCCAGCCAAGGCAGCTCTTCGTTGGCAGCCTTATCTATGCAGGCTGCAATACCTGAGTCGTGTGGCGGAATGATCTGCGCGCCATTCCCCCAATAAACCTTGTAGCCGTTGTATTGCGGCGGGTTATGGCTGGCGGTCACTACGATGCCGGCGGCAGCTTCAAAGTGTTTCACCCCAAAGGCTACCAGCGGCGTGGCGGCCACTTTGGCGGTGAGTCGCACCTTAATCCCCATGGCGGTCAACACGCTGGCGGCATCATGGGCGAAGGTACGTGAATCATGGCGGCCATCGAAACCTATCACCACACCGCGGCTGGCGGCATCTTTAACCTGGGCGAGCAGATACTGCCCCAGGCCCGCTGTGGTTTGGCGGATAACCAAACGGTTCATTCGCATTGGACCGGCGCCGACCACGCCCCTGAGACCGGCGGTGCCGAAGGCCAAACGGCCGGCAAAGCGGGCGGCCAATTCAGTTTCATTGCCTTCGGCTTTAAGACTCAATAGCTCATCCCGGGTTTTAGGGTCGGGATCTATCTCCAGCCAATGTTTCAGTTGCAGCTCCAGATGAGTATTCATAGGGTGGCCTCTTTGATAATCAGTTTCATTCCAAAGTAAGAAAATCTCAGGTCCGCGACAAGTGAATTTGCATTAATTTTATGATTTTGCTCAGGCTTTAGAGCCCCTCTTCCGGTTTAAGTTAGCTGTTTGTCGTCAGTTTGGGGTGTCTACAGCGGCAATTAAGGACTAAGGAAGGTTGAGCTCTCGGCTTTCATAACACCTGTGACTTACAAACAGATAGGTGCAACTATTTCAGCGGGACATATTAATGGAGATGACATTGTTGAAGATCTCCTTGTCAAATTGCTGCTCCAGTTGCTGCCGCCAGGGCATGGGACAGACGCGCACCAGAAAGAACTGCTCACGAGAAGTGTCTGTCACAAACGCCATACCGTGCTGCATCAATTCGTAGTGGATATCATGGACAAACACCATGGAGAAATTCTGCCGCCCGGTTAGCTGGTTGATATCCTCACGGCTCATGCTTACCCCATGCTCTACCTGCTCGAAGCGCTTGTAAAGCCAGTCGGCAAACTCTTTGGCACTGACCATAGACATAATCCCATTCCTTATAGAAGTTTGAGCCACTCAAAGCTTTGTCAGCCGTTTGAAACCCAGCCAAATTGGCGATGGCATAGAGTGCCTATGGCGAGCCAAGTTAGTTAGTCATCGGCTGGCTATATTCATAAACTATAGTCGAGCACAGCAAACTAAGGAGTTGAATAGCCTTCAAACCGAATTGCACAGCTGAATTGATGGGGAATACATGAGGCGAAAATGCCTCGCAAACTTGATTGCGAGGCATTTAGCAAAACGTCAGAAATTATTATAAGGTTTTCTAAAAATTGAAAATATTATCCCCTGAATCCCGGTCCACCAGCTTGATGAAGGGGTCGACCCCGACATAGGCAGGCTTTTCGCTCAGCACCAGTTCGAGATGGTTCTCTCCGCTCTTGAGCCGATATTTCTGCAGCGACAACACCTGATCATCCTGCTTGAGCTTGTCCGGGTTGACCTTGAAGGCGCCTATATCAATCCATTCATCCAGCGGTACTTCCTGCTCGGCGCCCTTCTCTGAAGCGACCCGGCGCTGGGCATAGATATCCAGACTGACTTTAAACTGGCCTTCCGGCGTTTCGGTTACCTTGGCCTCGGTCAGACGCAGGTCATAGAGACTGATCTCAGAGAAGGAGTTCTCAATGAAACGCGCCTCGGCACCGTCCGTATTCCGTTTCAGATAGCTGAGCAGATCCAGAGTGGTCGGGAAAGGATCGCCGCGGAACTTGTAACGCTCAAGGAATGCCTTCAAATTGGCATTGAGCCGTTCTTCACCCAGGCGGTCACGGATCCCCATCATGATCACCGAGCCCTTCTGGTAATGGATATAGCCCTGCCCTTCACTGCGCAGCAACGGCTGTTCGCCCTTGCTTTCCGATGAGCGACCTCGCAGGTAGCGGTCAAGCTCATACTTGAGGAAGCGGCGCAGCATCTGCGGGCCATACTTGTGCTCCATCACCATCAGCGCCGAGTATTGCGACAGGCTCTCGGAGATAACCGCACTGCCCTGTACATCGGCAGCGCCAACCTGATGCCCCCACCACTGGTGTGCCACTTCGTGGGCCGTCACATAATAGACGGGGTCAATATTGTCCGAGTTGCGCAGGTCGGCGATAAAGCCGATACGCTCAGAGTAAGGCACAGTGTTGGCAAAACTCTGGGCAAAGGAGCGATAACCGGGAAACTCTACTATACGCAGTTGCTTGTGTTGATAGGGACCAAAAGCCTGGGTGTAATAGTCGATAGAGTCTTTCACCGACTCTATCATTCGCTCCACGTTCCAATAGTGGGCCGAATGATAGTACACCTCGATCACTATGCCCTTGTACTTCTGCCGGTCCACTTCGAAACGTCCGGAGAGGATCGAATAGAAGTTAACCATGGGGCTATCCATCTTGTAATGGAAGAAGTTGCGACCATTTTCACGCCATTGCCGCTGCAGGTATCCGGGCACCAGTGCCATCTGCTGGCCTGAGGTGGAAACCGTGGCTTCAAAGTCGATAAAGCCGCCGTCTACGCCAAAGAAGTTCTGCCGATAAAAGCGCGTGTCTTCCAGCTTATTGGCTCTTGGTTTGTCTTCAAGACCACGTTTCTCACGCTCGTGGCGATCGCTGAGTTCATAGCCTTCCTGATACCCAAACTGAGGCAGCAGCTCGATATTATTGATAAAGGTGCCGTTTTCGACCACGGACAGATCGAAGTTGGACTCTTCAACCCCTTGGGTTTCCCGAATCAAATGAATGCGGCCGCTGATTTTCTCCCCCGGCGGCAACGGCTTGTCAAACACCAGCCAACTGACATTGAATTTATCGTCAAACTCGCCCAGAGTCGCCCCCGGCAAGGTGATGCTGAGATCTTCCGCGCGGGTGTGGGACGGTAGACTGACCAGCAATTTGCTTATCGGCTTGTCCTGTTTGTTGACCCAATCAAGCTTGATATCGGCCTCGATTCGCCGTGACTCAGGATAGATATCAATGTCGGCCTTGACCGCAGTGGTGGTCAGCACAGGCAAAGACGCATACTGCTTGAATTTCTTCTCATAGTCGGCGCGCAGGTCGGTTTCCTCATCATTGGTATAGTAATGATTGACCACCTTGGTCTGGTAGAAGAGATAGCTGCCGCTGGCAACAAACAGCAACACCCCAAAGGCCGCCAGCAAGCGTCCCTTGGCTCCCAGTTGACCACCCAGCAGGGCAAACCTGTATTTCAGAGGCTGTTTCGGTCCCCTGTGATAGAGACCATAACCCAGCACAAACAGCAGCAGAGAGAAACCGCCCCAATAGAGCATATACAGGCTGTGGCTCAAGAGTCCCCAGCCGTAACCGTTCATATCCGAATAGACCAGGTAAGGGGAAGCGCCAAAGTTATACAGTGAATGGCCGAATCCCCAACTGGCCATCACAAAGGTCGTCAGGTAGTAGGCGACAAACAGCCCCATACCGGCATATTTGTTCGGGCTGAGCACCTGAAAGAAGAACGCCAGAACCGCCGACATCAGCAGTGGCAACAGATAGTAAAATCCCAGCCTGATGGCGTATTGAGCCAGTTCGAGATTGTACTGCCCCTTGATCAGTTGGAAAGTAATTGTGGTCAGGGTCGCCAACAGGTACAGCAGCGCCATCACCAACACCACAGCCACCAGTTTGGAGGCCCAGAACACCAGATTTGGCACCGGCAGACTGTCGACTATATCCCCCATTCCGGAGTTGCGCTCACGCCAGACAATCTCGGCGCTGTAGTAGATGAGTACTATTACCATCAGCAGGCCGGTGGCCCCGGCAATATTATCGACCATGTCCTGGGTCAGCGGCCAGTTGGAGGTGCCATACCAACCAAAATCACCGAACATGGGCCCGACCAGGTTAAAAACGGTGAGCAGCCCCAAAATCACAAACGGTGCTGTGTAAAGCACCTGGCGGATTTCAAAACCGACTCGGGCCTTGAACTGCGCCGAAGTCGATGGCGAGCTTGCACGGCTCAGTTGCTGCAAGGGCTGCAATGCCGGGGTTGCAGACAGCTTGCCGGAGCCTTTGTCCTTCTTGCGAGTAAGTGTTGGTTGGCGCCAGACCTTGGCTACAAGCAGCAAGATGACCGCCAGAGAAAGCCACATGGCGCGGTTGCTGAGCATAACACCGGTCAGCTCCACCAACTGGGTGTTTTTCTCCGCTATGGTCCAGTAACGGGTAAGGTCGGCAAAGGTGCGCAGTGCAAAGGGATCCAACATGGCCGCCAGCGTGCGAAACTGCGGCTGGCTGGCCAGTTCGCCGGTGAGGTTATAGATAATAAGCAGTGCTACGGCTGTCAGATACAAACCCATCATGGAGCGAAAACGGCTGGCCATGGCATAAAACAGCGCCGATATCAGCAGCAGACTCGGCGCGGCCAACAGCAGCAAGGGCAGCAGATAATAGCTAAGCCGATTTTCACCGAAACGGCTGGCATCGACCCAAGGCATAAAAGAGCCGAGCCACATCGCCAGCGGCACCATGGAAAACACCGCCATGACCACCAGATAACTGCCGAAAAAACGCCCCAACTGATAGGCCAGCGGTGTCAGCGGTTTGGAATAGATCAGTTCCTCCATCCCGTGCTGCTGGTTGCGCACCGCTGTACTACCGACAAAGTTGACCACGGCAAACATGGAGATAAAGCTCATGATCAACAGGGTCTGGGCAATGCTGAAGGGGCTGTTCTTCAGCACCTCACCGCCGCCACCTATCTGCACATTGTTGGATACAACGGATAGAAAGCTGATTAAAAACAACAGCAAAGAAACAACATAAAAAGATGGCTGCCGCAGATAGTAGCGCCATTCAAAGCGTAACATGGAAACAAACATGGGCAGTTCCTCAGGCAGCCTGAACCGGCGTGCTGTTGCGGTGGCTATGCAGGGTGCTGAAATAAAGATCTTCCAACCCCGGCGTTGCCTGAGTAAAACCTTCCGGCGCCGAATCGGCCCAGACATGCAGCACAGTGCGGCCGGCAAACAGGCGTTTGGCAATCACATTGAGCTGTTGTTCAAGCTCGCTGGCCTCGGCCTGGCTGACGGTGCGAGTCCAAATTTTTTGCTCCAAAGAGGCCACCAACTCCATGGGATTGCCCTGCAGCAGGATCTGACCAGCGGCGAGCACCGCCATATTGGCGCAAAGCTCCGAGACATCTTCCACTATATGGGTCGAGAGGATAATCACCTTCTCTTCCCCCAGGCTCACCAACAAGTTGTGGAAACGGTTGCGCTCCTCAGGATCCAGGCCGGCGGTGGGTTCGTCGACAATCAACAGCTTGGGGTCGCCAAGCAGCGCCTGCGCAATCCCGAAACGTTGACGCATACCGCCGGAAAAACCGCTGACCGCCTTATTCTTGTGTTGATAAAGGTTGGTGTGTGCCAGTAAGCCATCCACCATCTCACGCCGCTCACCCTTGTTGTTGATCCCTTTGAGAATAGCCAGGTGATCGAGCAAGTCCCAGGCGCTAATCCTGGGGTAAACATTAAAATCCTGCGGCAGATACCCCAGGGTCTGACGCAATTTTTGCGGCTGTTTGAGAATGTCTATGCCGTCGAAACTAATGCTGCCGCTATCGGCACTTTGCAATGCGGCTATGGTGCGCATCAAAGAGGATTTGCCTGCACCGTTGGGGCCGAGCAGACCAAACATCCCTTTGTCTACCTGTAGATTTACATTATCCAGTGCCTTAACACCGTTGTCATAGGTCTTGCTTAGGGCTTCGATACTGAGCATAGTTTCCTCATGCCGGAGAGATAAATGATCACCAAGCTAGCATGATTTAAACCTTGCGATCCGCAAAAATTGTAACAAACAATCAACCATTTAACATACTTTGTTCGCTAACACCGATAACTTTTTGCTGAATAGTTTCTCTTGTGCTGGTTGCCAACGGCTTGCGGCGTCATCAAGAAGAATTAGCAGATACATGGATTATCCTGATCGGGCGCCCCTGGTTGGCGCTCCAAAGGATGTCGCCGGTGATGGATTACGCTATGTGCGGTACTTTGGCTGGACTATTTCAGTTATTGCAGCGCCACCTCAGGAAGGGGCTCAAGGCTGACTTGCCCCAGACTATGACGACTGTCGGCAAGGGTGAGCCTGATACGTTTGGCGTTGAACTCGATATAAATAAGCGCCGGCTTTGTGCCGGACAACAGCTGCAACATATCATTTGCTTATGATTTTCTTGAGCTTAGGGAAGCCGACTTCGACTTGCCCCGGCATGCCTTCAGTCAGATGCCTTGAACGCCAATTGCTGTGTAAGCCACTCTCTACAAAAGTGAAGGCCACGAGGACTTATTCGCACCTTCCTTAGCTCGAGTGACCAAGAGAGCGCCTTAGCTTATTCATCCCCTGCTCCATACTGACGATGACCCTGTAATCCAAGTCGCGCTTGGCGGCTGAGATATCGTAGTAGTGGCTGCAGGAAAGCTGTTTGGCGACAAAGCGGGTCATCAACGGCTCCTGCTTGATAGCCAGCAGTCGGTATATTCCTTCGAGCATGGCACCAATGGCGTAGGCCAGAGAGGCCGGTACCCGCTTTTCCACCGCGGGTAAATTGTCACAGGCAAGAATGCTGTCGAGCATGGCCGCCATAGTCAGGGGCTGATCATTACTGACAAAATAGGCCTTGCCATTGCAGCGGCAAGGTTCAGCCAGCAGGCTCCTGGCCGCACTCAGGTGGGCAAAGGCGGCATTGTCGATATAAATGGTGTCCACCAATTTGTCTTCACGGCCCACCAACTTGAGCCGGCCCTTGCGGCCTCGCTCCAGCACGCGGGGCACCAGATGAGGATCGCCAGGCCCCCAAATCAGGTGCGGCCGAATGGCCACTGTCTTCAAGCCCTCTTTGGCACTGGCCAACACCAACTCTTCCGCTTCCGACTTGGAGGCCCCGTAATGGTTGAGATAACGCCTGGCGTAAGGAACGGATTCATCGATACCGGCCTCATCCTTGCCATCGAAAGTGACACTCGGCGTACTGGTATAGACCAAATAACCAATCCCCAATTCACGGGCGCAGGCGATGATGTTTTCTGTCCCCAACACATTGGGGCGAAAATAGCTTGCTCTGCTGCCCCAGACTCCTGCCTTGGAGGCAACGTGAAAGATAAGCTCACAGCCATCGAGGGCTTGTTTCAGTGCTTGCTTGTCGCAAATATCGGCGCGCACCATGGTGGCGCCCATGGCCTCGAGCACCGGATAATGGCCCCTGGCCACCCCCACTACCTGAATACCGGCGGCCAGCAGCGGCCGACATATGGCTTCTCCCAAAAAGCCTCCGGCGCCTGTCACCAACACCCGCTTGACTCGGGTCGCGAGTTCCCGGGCCAGCGCCAACAGCTCGGGATGAAGTTCATCATGCCCGGTTTCTTGTGACAAAGCCGCAGTCTCTTGTGACAAAACAGCTGGCAAATCCTGCGACGAGGCTATTGACTCAGGTGATTGAGATTGTGGTGCAGATGTGGCCATAGTGGGTTTCTGTCTCTGTTATCTATTTTGGCTTCCAGCCGTTTCCATCCAACTGTTTTTGAGCCCAAACGGCAAGTTGCTCGCGAAATATCTTGGCATTGTGGCGTACATCCATGGGAAACCCCGGATGCAACATAAAATGCCTGATGCCCCGGGTCAGTGGCTGCTTGTCGGCAAGTGCCTGCAACTCGGTAAACAGCTGTTGCTGCTCGGCTGGCGACAGGGATTGCTCAAGCTCGATGCAGATAAGCGGCGCTTTTTCGGGCGCAGTGCTATCAAGGGAAGTGCTATCAAGGGAAGTGCTATCAAGGAAAGTGCTATCAGGGCCAGCAGTAAAAGAGAAAGCGCTCTCTTGGACTGTCCCCCCGCCGCCAGGCTTATTCTGCATCAGTTCAACGCCAACCAGTGCCGAACGTTTAACCTGAGGATGGGTATTGAAAATCCGCTCACAGGGAATGGACAGATAGCGCTTTTGTAGCTCACCGTCCTTAATGACATCCACTCTGTGGGCCTTGCGGCCACACATCCATAAACGGCCCTCGGCATCAAGATAACCGAGATCGCCCATCCGATGCAGTTGCCTGCCTTCATAGGCAATCTTGGCTTGCTTGTTGGCGCCTTCACGGCGATAGTAGCTCTGGTTAACCACAGCGCCGTCAACGACGATTTCGCCTATCTCCCCCGTCGCCAACTCGAGAGTCGGCGACCAGCTGTCGATAGCCTCTTCACTGATCCCTATGATACTGACCCTTATTCCAGATACCGGCTTACCGACACAGATGCCGCCGCCCTTGTCGGTGATGGCGGCGGTAGCGCCAAGCGCCTTGCTGCCAATCATGGAGACAGGCAGGGATTCTGTGGCGCCATAGGAGTTGAGCACTTCGACATCCTCGGCCAACATGGCGGAGAAACGCGCTATCGCCTTGGGATCGGCCGGTGCGCCGGCGGATATCACCCGCTTCAAGCTGTGCAGCCGGCGCCCGTTTCCGCCGCGTCCCAAACGGTCGAGCAAGGCGGGGTTCACGAACATATTGCTGCAGGCATAGTGCTCTATGGCGGCAAACAGGTTTTCCGGTCTGGCGGTTATCGGTTTGCTGGCATCCATTTCAGGCACTATCGATGCCATCCCCAGCGCCGGTCCAAAGAGAGCAAATAGCGGGAAGGTAGACAGATCCCGCTCGCCGGGACGAATGCCATAGTCATTTCGCAGCGCGGTTATCTGCGCCTCAAACATGCCGTGGCTGTAAACCACGCCTTTTGGGGTGCCGGTGCTGCCACTGGTAAACAAAATGGCCGCCATCTGCTGCGCGCCTAGCTGCGCCATGGGAAACGTGACTGACTCAGGTGCCCTGGCCAACAAACGGCTGACACTGCTGCCCCCCCAAGGAGGGTTACGCCCAAGAAAGCCTTCACCTGCCGTCAGCAACAAGCGGATACTGGGTTTGCCCCAACCGAACAGCAATCTGGCCACATGGGCCTTGGGGATCCCGATAAAGGCGTCGGGCTCGGCTTCGGCCAGACACTGCTTGAGCTTGGCGATCCCCATGCCGGGATCTACCATCACAGGGATGATCCCCGCCTTGAACAGGGCAAAGGTAAGCACAAAAAACTCTATCCCCGGAGTCACCATAAGCACGGCTTTCATCCCGGGCTTAAAGCCATAGTCGAGCAAGGCGCTGGCAAGCCGGTCGCTGTCGCTGTCCAGGGTCTTGAAATCAAGCTCCTGATAACTGAACTTACCAGCGCGGCGACGCTGCACGGCAACCGCCAGGTCTTCGCTCTGGTTAATGGCCGCCTGCTTCAGGTGGCGACACAGGTTGTGCCCCTTGGCGGAGTTTGCCTCTGGGGCCGGTTCATTTGCGGCCACTTGCGAGTCTTCGGCGGGTGGGAACATCTCAGTCAGCGCTCCCGGCAGAGGTTGTTCCCGCCGATGCCTTTTCTTCAGGGTTAGATGTTTGTTCGTCGGCGCTTTTTGCCACTGCCGTTTCATCAATAAAGCGGCGAATATGGGCTATCACCTCATCACTGGCGTCTTCAAGAATATAATGGCCGCAGTCGGCAAAGGCGTGCAGCTCGGCTTTGGGCAAGCGCTGCTGCCAACCTTCAAGGAAGTGCCGGTCGAAGACAAAGTCCTTGAGACCCCAAAGAATAATGGTCGGCACCTGGGTAAACTGCTGCAAACTGGCATCAATCGACTGCACCAAGTCCCAGTTTCTGTCGCCGGGCTTGAGCGGAATATCCTGTACAAACCTCAAAGTCGAGATTCGATTTTGCCAGGAGTTGAATGGTGCCACATAGGCACGGCGCACATCCGCGGCCATGGGCGCACGTTTGACCCCCACATAGGAAGCAGCGGACGAGAAGGCATTGAAACCCCGTACCAGCAGGGTGCCAAGCGCGGTATCGCGGCAGATTTTCAACGCCAGCGGCAAGGGCTTGCTCTTTGGCAAACCGAAGGCGGCGGTATTGAGCAGTACCAGGCGTTTAATCCGCTCGGGATAGCGGGCGGCATAGCCCATGCCTATCATGCCGCCCCAGTCATGCAGCACCAGCGTGATATTGCTGCGAATATCCAGACTATCCAGCAGTGCTTCCAGATCGTCGATACGCTGCGCCAGCGTGTAGTCATAGGCATCATCGCCCGGTTTGTCGGACAAGCCGCAACCTATATGATCCGGCACCACACATTCATATTGGTCGCTTAACGCCTGCACCAGGTTTCGGTAGTAAAAAGACCAGCTGGGGTTACCGTGCACCATCACCACGGCATCGGGGCGTTGGCCGTTAATCCCGGCAGGTTTTTCATGCACATAATGCAGTTTGTGGCCGCCGAGCGTGATGAAATGACGCTTGAACGGGAAGAGTGTATCTAGGGTGGCCATTGGCTATCCTGTTGTTAATTTTGGTTATTTAGGCACTATTCTAATGGGCTCTGTCGAATGGGCATTGTCAAATGGCATTGTCTAAAGCCTGTATCAAGGGCTTACCAGCGCAGCCCCAGCATCATGCAGTTGAGTCCCGAGCCTATGCCAAGAAAGCTCACCCGGTCGCCTGCCTGCAAAAAGCCTTCACCGTGGGCCAGCGCCGCCGACACAGGCAAAGAGACAGTGCCCATATTGCCAAGGCGGGCAAAGGTGGGAAACTCTTTGTGCTCGGCAATGCCCAGGGCGCCCAGTACTTGTTTTCGGTTGGCAGCCCCCACCTGATGACAGATAACCTTATCCACTTGTCCGGCAAGCCACTGGCGCTGCTGCAAAAACTGCTCCCAGGTCTGGCGCGCCAGCTCCACCCCCTCCTTCAGAAGGGCAACGGCATCTGTGCGCATCACCTCGCGGTAGAGGCGGTTACCGACCTCGACAAAGCCCCACTGACACATCTGATGATGCTCAGGCGCCGCCAACTGACTGGCACCGAGCAACTGATGCTTGCGGGAGGTGGTAAGCGGCAAGCTGCCATCCGTGAGGATAACGGCCACGGCACCTGAGCCGCCGGTTAGAGTGGCCAGAGACGCCGCAAAGTTCGCCATGCTGGGTTCGGCCAGCATCTGCTCTATGGACGCCTCGACTATCTCCCGGGATGATTCACAGGACACCACCATACCGGCGCGGATCTGCCCCAGTTCTATACGGTTGGCCACATCCAGAATACCGGACAGGACTCCCAGGCAGGCGTTGCTGATATCAAAAACGGCGCAGTCGCGCCCGATACCTATGGCAGAAGCTACAGCGCAGGCCGTGGCCGGCTCATGCTGATCACGACACACGCCTGTGTATACCAAGGCGCCAAGCGCTTTGGGATCCAGCCCAGTCTCGGCCAGCGCCTTTTGGGCGGCGCACACTGCGCCTTGGGAGACCTTGAAGCCCTTGGGCCACCAACGACGCTCCTCAATGCCCGTCAGAGCAGCGAGTTGCCCAATAGGGATACGGAATTTTTGATAAAGCGGCGCAAGCCGGGATTCCAACTCGCGGCTGGACACCATTTCCGGCGCCAACTCATAAGCCAGACTATTGATATACACACGGGAATAATTCATGAAAAGCCAATCACTCTCTCGGGCGCTCTGTGCCCTTGTTATCTTTTGGGGTCGTGATAATTAAGTCTTATGCCCCAGGCTGGCGTCATTTGACCAAGAAACGCCGGGGTATTCAATAAAAAACGCATTAAGCCGGTACTTGGCGCCGACTAATTCCCCGCTTGAGAGGCATCTCTGTCCAAGCGGGCCTTGTTGTTTCATTTAGCGGCTACCAGGCAACCAGGCAACCAGGCATGGATTAAGGCGTTGCGCGGCGTGGTGGCCTGCTCACAAAAGGCGCCGAGCTGCACCCGGTAATCGGCCTCCAACAGGAAACATACCCTATCGAGCAGCAGATACCGTTCAATAACCGGCCGAAACAGATGTGCCGCCAAGTCAATACGAGCGGTTAATCTGCGCCTTTGCTCCCCCAAGCGTTGATAGGCGGCAAAATCCACCGCCTCAGGCAATAGCACTCCCTTTTGCGCCGCGGCCCAAAGACAGAAGTCCTTGAAGCTGCCGGAAAGCTGACTCTGCCGCACCGCAGGCAGTGGCAGATAAGTGTCCTGAGCGCGCAGCTCACGCTGCAGACTATCGAATCCGAGCCGCCAACTGACCTCTTTGATCCTGTCGGCGCGCGCCTTTTGATTGGCAATAACACTGTGATTAAGCGGCAGTTGCAGCGCCGTCTTATCCAGTCGCAGCGCCTGCTCTTGGGCGCCTTGACTCAAGGGAGTGATATCGCCGGAGGGCAAGAGATGATAACAACACGGGGAAACCGAGACCACGGCAGTACCACTTGCAACCGCGCGGCGCAGCAGCGTCAGGTGCAGCTCGCCGCAGGCATGCAGCGCAATAGCATGCTGCTTGGGCTTGAGATAACAAGGCTCGGCGACAAAGGCATCGGCACAGACAAATTGCTGCGGCAAGTTACGTTTCTTTGCCGCTAGCTCGCCGGCTTCGCACAAAGATGCTTGCCACTCCAGGCTCAACACCGCCTTGCCGCTCAAGGCGCTGAGCAGGCGCCCGAGATGCCCTTTTCCGGCGCACCACTCCAATAAAGGAAAGGGGTTGTTATGGGTGGCTATGGTATTGGCAAAGCGGCTTATCTGCTGCCATTTTCGGCCCTTGATACCGGCACTGAGCCGGGCCTCGGTTGACGCGCAAAGCTTAGGTTGGCCATTATCCAGCTCAGGTGCCGGATAATCAAAGAGATGCCAGGCAAAGTGTCTCTTGTCCCACAGGGCCAATTCCTGCTCGCTCAAATCTGCAGCCAAGGCCGGCCAGAGCCTTGCCAACAACAATGACTGACTGGCATCCACAGTCTCGAGCGCATCGTCATCAATAGCCCAAAGCGCCGCGGCCAGCTTGGCAAAGCGCTGCTGCCAGGGAAGCTTGTGGTGCTCGAAACTCCTGACACTCCAAAGCGCGCGGCTTGAGAGCAACAACTGACTGAGCTGTCGAAGCTCTGCTTTCACCTCGGGCAAGCTGCAATCAACTGCCGTCAGCTGGGTTTCAACCCTGCCGGCCACTGGCTCGGCTTGCCGGGGGGAATTCTGTTGGCAGTCACACATTTTACTGGCCCGATTAACTTAAAAGGGTCGTATTATAGCCCCTGGTTGCCTTTGAGGAAAATAGCGCCACCCAAGCAGGAAACAGGGGGCAAAGCCTGCGAAAAAACTGGGGTTGAGTCTCCCGCTTGCTGGTAGCTTTACAGCCAAGGGAAAAACCAGCAGTAAAGACAAATTCACATAACAAATTGATTAAAAGTGGATTATTGCTTCAATAAACTATGTCTAAAGCCCGATTATCATCTTTCCTGGCGGCCTGGCAATGAAAGCTGCCGCCGCTGTTTTCAGGTATAAATTTGCTCAAAGCTGTTACCTTTGCACCTGCCGCAATAGACTGGTGCATTCAAGCTGACAAAACAATCGAACGAACTCAATCTAATGAAATGGTCGAGTGAGATTGGTCGAGCGAAATCAATCGCGCCAATTCACGGCGCTACACTCCGCCGCTGAACAGAATATTGATAAGAAGGATGTTGAATGATCCAATCTCCCTGCGTGGCGCGCTGCGGCCTCAATGAAGACGACTTTTGTATGGGTTGCCTGCGCCATATAGATGAAATCGTCAATTGGAGCCGTTGCCCGGATAAAGATAAACGCGCCATTATTGCCAAACTCCCGGAGCGAAAACGCGCCTTTTCGGGCATGGAAAACAGCGGCATTATCAGCAGAGCCAAATACCTTGAGGCAGAGGCCAGGCTTGGGCATAGCGACAAGAGCAAAACAAGCAAAAAAGAGTGATATAGCTTAAGCGTTCAAGGCAACCCAGACTTCAATAAAGAAAAAGACCGCGATTGCGGTCTTTTGGGGATTTATAGGTCACTCAGACATTACTGCGCTGAGTCGGCAGAACCATTTCCGTTATGGGAATGATGAGTTTCAGTCAAACGACGCATCAGCGGCAATACCGCCAACGCGATAAAGGTACAAACCAGCGCCGCTATTCCCAACTTGTTAAACAAGCTGGTGTAGATAGGCAGAGTCTCAAGCGGATCTGTGATGTTCTTAGGCACACTGGCGAAGTTGGCCACCACACCACCCAGATACTGAGAGATGCCCGAGGCGACGAAGTAAGCCCCCATCATAAAGCCACCCATGCGCTCAGGTACGTAACGGGCAATCATAGCCAAGCCCAAACCACTTACCAGCAGCTCACCGAGTGAGTATGCACCATAACCCCAGATCATCACCCAGGAAGAGGTCTTGCCATCAACGGCGAACATACCGGCGAAGCTGTAGATGAAGAAACCCAGAGCCACTACGGCAAAGCCCAGTGCGAACTTGGCGGCGATGGAAATATCCTTGTTGTTACGTCCGGCAGAGGCATAAACCCAGGCCAGCACAGGGCTAAGCAACATGATCCAGATAGGGTTCAAGGCCTGGAACTGCGCCGGTGACCAAGTCCACAGATCGACACCAAAGGCCTGGAAGTTCCAATCGACGTTACGCAGGGCAAACAGCGCCAGCGAGGTAGACATCTGCTGGTAGAACACAAAGAAGAATACTGTTTGTACCGTCAGTACCAAGGCGGCTATCAAACCGGCCCGCTCACTGGTTTCACTGTTTTTAATCAGGTAGATAAAGATACCGAGTACGGCAGCACCTGCGGTGTAAACAAAGGCGCGGGCCACATCTTCATATTCAAGGATAAAGGCTGAAGCCACTACAGACAGGGCCGCCAGGCCGAGTACCGCAAACAGCTTATTCATTTCCACCGGACGGGTATCCGGCTCTGAGCCATAGTTGGCCAGAGTTTTACGCATCATGGCGTAGTTACCCAGTCCCACCAGCAGACCCACGCAGCAGACGGCAAAGGCCGCATGCCAACCGAACTCGTTGCCATAGTTGGCATTGACGTAATCTTTAATCCAGGGAGTCAACAACATGGAGAAGGTGGAACCTACGTTCACCGCCATGTAGTAAATGGTAAAGGCGCTGTCTATCTTGGAGTCGTCCCCTTCATAGATTTTACGCACCAGGTTACCGGCATTGGGCTTGAACAAACCGTTACCGACAACAATTACCCCCAGAGCCGAAAACAGGAACCAGGTGTTTTCGGTCGGCACTGTCATCAAGGCATAACCCAGAGACAGGATACCGGCACCGAGCAACATGGTGCGCTTGGTACCGAGAATTTTATCCCCGACCCAGCCACCAATCGCCGGCGACACATAAATCAATGCGGCACAGGCACTCCATACCAGGTTGGCGCGACTGTCCTCAAACCCTAGACGCTGTACCATGAAGTACACGATAAGCGCCTGCATACCGTAATAACCGAAACGTTCCCATAGCTCGATAAGTGACACAGTCATAAAAGAATGTGTCTTGCTTACCTTAGGAGACCCTAATGTCATTTTGCTTGCTTCCATCTTGATTTGAAATAATTGTCAGACGAGTATAAAACTGCAGGCCGCACAATCCAACGCAAACTCTGGGGCAAAACACACTTTGTCGCAATTCTCCTACTCAGCTCAAATCCCATTGATTACTTTTTAAACAAAACAGGATTGTTCTAAAGAGTAAAGCGGAGCAAACCCAGCTGTCATAAGGCTTGCCATTAGTTAATGCGAATTCTTATCAGTATCAAAATCATCGATCAGCCAAGATTAGAATCGCTTTTATCGGCGCCTTTGATATAAAAAAACCGCCCTTTGATGGACGGTTTTTACATCGAATAGCTTAAGCTTTGACAAGAATGGCGGTCAGTCTTTGGCCGCCATTCTCGCCTTGAGATCAGCAAAAGGATTAAAGGTCGCCGGCGCCTGTTTGGCTTCACTGGTATCGCCGTACTGCACCAGTTCTTCAAACCTGGAGTGCTCGTTGTCATGGCAGTAGAGACACAACAGCTCCCAGTTGGAACCATCTGAAGGGTTGTTGTCGTGATTGTGATCTCTGTGATGGACTGTCAACTCACGCAAATTCTTGTGAGTAAACTCCCTGGCACAGCGGCCACAGACCCAGGGATAAAGCTTGAGCGCCTGCTCCCGATAGCCCTTTTCACGACTCGCCTGATACTCACGGGCCTGTGCCAGCACCCGATCCAATTTACTCTGTTCTGCCATCTTTCTTTTCCGGTGAACGGGCCCTTAAGGGCCCTCTACATATTCTGCGCTGGACAGATGCAGATAGTGCAGGTGTTTCTCATATTGAGTCACCACATCTGCCTGGATCTGCTCTTCCGTATAACCCATCACATCATAATACTGTCCGCCGTGTTCGAGGAAGACTTCAACCCGGAAGTAGTTATTTTGTGATTCATCATCACCCTCTTCCTGAGTTTGATGGGTCACAGGCAGAGTAAAGGCGCGGATCCGCAAACCATAGACAAAGGTCTGCACCTCTTCGTTTTCAATAACCAGTCTCACCCTGTCTTCATCGTACTGGAGATCGGCATTGATACCGCGGGACAAGAAGCCCTGAGAAACCTTGGACAGCGCTGGCGTTGCCACGTTGTCGACAAAGTGGCGTGCCTGCTCATAGGAGGGATGCGACACCAGCACATCTATCCTGTCTTCCCAGGACACGCTGGTTCTGGCGTACTGCACGCTGGTGGTATGCAGCTGCACGCTGTTGATTTTGAGCCAGTCATCCTGCAACGCCTTGAACAGGCCAAAGCAAATAAGCAGCATCACCAACAAGAACGGCATGGCACTGGCAATCGCTGCCGTTTGCAACGCCTGTAAGCCACCGGCGAGCAGCAGTACAGAAGCAACCACACCTTGCATCAGGGCCCAGAAAATCCGCTGCCATACAGGTGCACCGGCATCGCCGCCTGAAGTCAGGTTATCAATCACCAAAGAGCCTGAGTCCGACGAAGTCACAAAGAAAGTCACCACCAGACACACGGCGATAATGGACAGCAGATTAGAGAGCGGCAAATGCTCAAAGAAAGTAAACAGGGCGACCGACACATCGGTGGAAACCGCCGTTGCCAGATATTCGGCGCCATGATTCATGATGGCATCAATCGCCGAGTTACCGAAAACAGTCATCCACAGGAAGGTGAAACCACTGGGAACAAATAAAATCCCCACCAGAAACTCACGAATGGTACGGCCACGTGAGACCCGGGCGATAAAGGTACCGACAAAAGGTGACCAGGAGATCCACCAGCCCCAGTAAAGCAGAGTCCAACCACCGAGCCAGTCATTCTTCTGCTCATAGGCATAGAGATTAAAGGTCTTGCTCACCAGTTCACTCAAATAACTGCCTGTGTTTTGCACGAAAGACTGCAGCAGTGCGACCGTAGGCCCGAACAGCAGCACTATCATCATCAGCACAAAAGCCAACCCGAGGTTAAGCTCACTTAAGCGCTTTACGCCCTTATCCAGGCCGGAAAACACAGAGCCTGTGGCGATCAACGTGATACCTATGATCAGTGCTACCTGCACCCCGGTATTGATAGGGAATATATCACCCAACAGATAATTGAGCCCTGAGTTGACCTGCAATACCCCGAAACCCAAGGAGGTAGCGACACCAAACATAGTGCCAAGCACGGCAAAGGTGTCGACACAATGGCCTATAGGGCCATAAATACGTTCGCCAATCAAAGGGTAAAGTGCGCTTCGTGGCAGCAGTGGCAACTTATGCCGATAGCTGAAATAGGCCAGACTCAAGGCCACTACCGCATAGATGGCCCAAGCGTGAATGCCCCAGTGAAAGAAGGTGATCTTCATCGCCTCTTTGGCGGCTTCAACTGTATGGGGATCCGCATCCGGTGGCGCCAGATAATGCATCACAGGCTCACCGACCCCGAAGAACATCAAGCCTATGCCCATACCGGCAGAGAACAGCATGGCAATCCAGCTCTTGTAGCTGTAATCCGGCTCGGCATGATCCGGCCCAAGCTTGATATCACCGAAGCGACTCACCATCACAAAGATGATGAATACCAAAAAAATAGCCACCCCCATGATGTAGAGCCAACCCGCCTTCAGCTCCAGCCAAGATTGAGCTGACTTAAATAGCTCCTGCGCTTCATTCGGCCAGACGGCGCCGACAAACACCAGAATAGCGATACAGATCAGTGACGAAAAAAACACCGGAGGATTAATACTCGACTTAATCAAATTTTGCGCTCCTTTTTACGGATAATTAGCGCCGCCTGCGAGCAAGTTCCTAAATTATAGCGGAACTCAGCCGGGGACAACGCTTATCCAAAGCCACACCAAAAGCTTATAGAGTGTTTATGTGCAATATGTGACACCCTTCCGCGGACAAGCTCTCGGCTTGATTTAAATGGAAGAGATAGGGCCCGCCGGGATCAAAGTGTTGGCAGGACAGACAAGATTACCGTGGCATAGTGAATGGCAATCGACTCAGACACAAACTGCTACTTTTGGCAACAATCGGCGCCGATTATACACAAAAATGAATAAAATGGGGAGTTCATGGCAACTCCCGCTCAAAAAATCACCACCTTAGTCCTTGACGACCTTGGGTGTTTGCGAAATGCCCGCAGTCAGATTAAAGCGCATCGCCTCCTCGAATGACCAATCCACCATAATCAAATCCTCTCGCTTGACCAGGCTGGTGACTCCGGCCATCTGGTAAGAGAGTTGAAACAACACAGGCACCCAGTCCCCATCGGGCAAGGCATCGAGCAGCGGCTGAGGCGGCTTGTCTGTCATAATAAAGCCGACCACGAAACCACCGTTTGCCTGACGCACCAATACCGTCTGCTGCGACTTGGGCTTGCTGCCATCACGGTTCATCAAAGAAGCGATATCACGAATGCTGCCATAGACGGACTTGAACAGGGGAAAGCGCATCAACTGCCGCTCAATCCAGCTCCAGAGCCAGACGATGGGGCTAACAGAAAACAGTAACCCGGCAATAAATACCAAGGCTGTGACCAGAATAAAACCGGCTCCGATGAACACAGTGTCCATGCCCAGCAGAGAGAAGAGTAACTTGCCCAGACTGTCGAGAGATTCAAACAGGGACCAGAACAGCCAGAGACTAAGCGCCATGGGCAGCAGATTAAGCAAGCCGCGGATCAGGGTTTGTTTCATTGAATTCCTCTTGATACTTAAGACTGTATAGGGCGCAGGACAGAGGCTCAAAGGAAGGTTTCTCGGTAGCCCCTTCCCCAACAGGCGCTCAACTCTGTATCCTGACAGAGACGCAAATCGATAGCAAAATGTTGTGCATTACCCCGAAAGGCCGCAGGGTCTCTCGGGCGCGATAAGGAGAATAACAGCATGCGCGTAACCCGACTGGACCACCTGGTGTTGACCGTCCGCAACATAGAGCAGAGTGTCGCCTTCTACCAAAAATTGGGCATGAAACGCCAAACCTTTGCCGATAACAGAACGGCGCTGCAATTTGGCGATCAGAAAATCAACCTGCACCAGCTTGGCCGCGAATACTACCCCAATGCCGCCAAAGCCCAAAGCGGTTCGGCGGACTTGTGTTTTATCACCTGTGGTTCACTCAAGGATACTATGGCACATCTCAGTGCCGTGGGTATCGACATCGAAGAGGGCCCCGTCGCCCGTACCGGCGCCACAGGCCCGATAGACTCAGTCTATATTCGCGATCCTGACGGCAACCTGATCGAACTGGCAGAATATCGTGTTGACTAGGCTGGGCTTTGACGAGACTGCTTTGACTAAGTGCTCTGTTAACTAAGTGCTCTATTGACCAAGTCCCCAGTTGACTAAGTCTCTGTTGACCAAGTGCTCTATTGACCAAGTCCCCAGTTGACTAAGTCTCTGTTGACTAAGTCTCCGTTGACCGGTCGGTGCAGCTAACCGAGCTGCACCGACCCAAACAGCGACAAAAAAGCCGCTTGAATGCAAGCGGCTTTCTCTAAGGCTCGCGGATAAGAGCTTACAGCTCTTTTTCCATCTCCTCGTAGGAGACATGGCGTACGTCTTTGCCTTTTACGTAGTAAATCACGTACTCACAGATATTCTTGCAGCGGTCCCCTACCCGCTCAACCGCGCGGGCAGCCCAGAGCACATCCAGCACACCGGGAATAGAGCGTGGATCTTCCATCATGTAAGTCATCAACTGGCGAATAATGCCTTCATATTCCTTGTCCAGCTTGGCGTCTTCCTTGTGCAGCTCCAGCGCCGAGTCGGCGTCCATCCGCGCCAACGCATCCAGGGTAGAATTCAACATGCGGGTGGCATGACGCCCCATGGACTCAATACTGACCAGCAGCGGCTGCTGATTATTGCTGCGCTTCTCTTGTGCCGCCTTGGCGATACGAACACAGGCATCGCCGATGCGTTCGAGATCGGCAATAGACTTGGAGATGGCTATCACCAGACGCAAGTCACTGGCCGCCGGCTGCCGCTTGGCAATGATGCGGGTGCATTCTTCATCTATCATCACCTCCATGCCGTTGACCTTGTGATCGCCTTCTATCACTTTCTGTGCCAATTCAGCATCCAGGCTGCCCAGAGCATCCAGCGCCTGTTCCAGCTGGCGCTCTACCATACCGCCCATGGCCAGTACCCGGTTGCGGATATCTTCCAGTTCGGCGCTGAACTGGCCTGAGATATGTTTATTCAGGTTCTTGTTTTCCATTTGCTTCCCCTTGCTCGGACGCAGCGTTTATCAACCGTAGCGGCCGGTAATATAATCTTCGGTCTTACTCTGTTTTGGCGTAGTAAAAATAGTGTTGGTATCCGAGTACTCGATCAGCTCGCCCATATACATAAAGGCGGTTTGGTCCGACACCCTGGCAGCCTGTTGCATGTTGTGGGTCACTATCACCACAGTGTACTTGGACTTGAGCTCAGAGATCAGCTCTTCGATGGTCAAGGTAGAGATAGGATCCAGTGCCGAAGTCGGCTCATCAAGCAGCAAGACTTCCGGCTCGATGGCAATCGCCCGGGCAATTACCAGACGCTGCTGCTGACCACCGGATAGTCCGAAGGCGTTGTCATGCAGTCTGTCTTTCACCTCATCCCAGATGGCGGCGCCGCGCAGTGAACGTTCACAGGCTTCATCCAGCTCACGGCGATTGTTCACGCCCTGCAGGCGCAGACCATAGACCACATTTTCATAAATGGACTTGGGGAAAGGATTGGGGCGCTGGAACACCATGCCCACATTGCGTCTCAGCGCCGCGACATCCACTTTCTTGTCGTAGATGTTTTGGCCATGGAGCAAGATCTCCCCGTCGATATAACAGTTATCCACCAGATCATTCATCCGGTTGATGCAGCGCAGCAAGGTGGACTTACCGCAACCACTGGGGCCGATGAAGGCGGTGACCTTCTTCTTGGGGATTTTCATGGAAACATCAAACAGCGCCTGCTTGTCACCATAGCGCAGATCCAGGTTACGGATCTCCAGCGCCGTCTCTTCGGCAGGCAGGTTCGCCAGATCCAGCGTCTCAGTATTCATTACCGATGAGTCTATCGAAATCATATTCTGTCCTATCACTTCAGGATAATCGTCAATTAGTGTTCAAGCGAGCGGTACTTTTCACGCAGATGATTGCGCACGCTGATAGCCGTCAGGTTGAGTGCCACGATCACAGATACCAGCAGGAACGAGGTGGCATAGACCAAAGGCCTGGCCGCTTCTACGTTGGGGCTCTGGAAACCGACATCATAAATATGGAACCCGAGGTGCATAAACTTACGCTCAAGATGCACGAAGGGGAAATTCATATCCACAGGCAAGGTAGGCGCCAACTTGACCACCCCCACCAGCATCAAGGGTGCCACTTCGCCGGCGGCGCGGGCAACAGCCAGAATAAGCCCTGTCATAATCGCCGGGCTGGCCATGGGGATAATAATCCGCCACAGGGTTTCGGCCTTGGTGGCCCCCAGTGCCAGGCTGCCCTGACGCACTGAGCTTGGAATACGTGACAAGCCTTCTTCGGTGGAAACTATCACCACAGGCAGGGTCAGAATCGCCAAAGTCAGTGCCGACCAGATAACCCCGGGAGAGCCAAAGGTGGGCGACGGCAACGCCTCTGGATAGAACAGCTGATCCAGCGAGCCCCCCAACATATAGACAAAGAAGCCCAGACCAAACACCCCGTAGACAATCGAAGGCACACCGGCGAGGTTGATCACCGCGATACGTATCATCTTGGTGATCGGCCCTTTCTTGGCGTATTCGTGCAGATAGATGGCGGCCACCACACCGAATGGTGTCACTATCACGGCCATCAACAACACCATGAATACTGTGCCGAAAATCGCCGGAAACACCCCGCCCTCTGTGTTGGCTTCGCGGGGATCGTCACTGATAAAGCGTCCCAGACCAACAAACCAATGGCCAACCTTGTCGATAAAGCCCATGCGGTTGACATAGCTGACATCGAGCACCGAATCCAGGCTGAGGGTCACTTCTTCGCCGCGCATGTCGCGTACTATCACAGAGTCGCGCCCGGCTTGCTCACGCAGAGAAAACAGCTGCTTTTCCAACCCTTGATAATGCTGATCCAGTTGTTGACGCTTGGACTCAAGCTCGGCCTTGCGCTCAGGCGTCAGGGCATCGTCAAGCTCATAGCCACGCTCTTTAAGGCGCAGACGTTCGAGCTCATAGTTAACCGCGCCTATGTCCTGCTTCTGTAGTGTCATCGCCTGATCGGCCAGGTCCACTGCGCGCTCGATATGCTCCTCGAGTGAGTGCTGCACATCACCGCCTAGCTCCAGCCGCTGGCCCTTCTCAATCACGGCCACAGGATAGCCGTAGAAGTTACCGTTCTTGGTACGCTCTATCATGGCCAAGCCTTCCGGGGTGGAGCGCGACAAAATATCTGTCTCCAGAATCCAGCGGAAATCCAGGCCGACAAACTCACGGTTACCCGTCTTGACCAGATAGCGGGTCACAAACTCACCCGGCTCTGAGTTGAAGTGATAACCGGCGGATTTCAACCGCTCGGTCGGCACTTCTTCTCTGTCGTACAGCTCTCCTATCAGGGTGTAGCGCTGGCCTTTGTCATCCTGCATCTCCCACTGATAGATATCCGCGGGCCAGAAATAGCTCAGGCCACGCCAGGCGATGAGTAACAATAGCCCCAACACCGCAATCAAACTCAGGCTAACGGCGCCCCCTGTCATCCAGATCCAGGGAGAGCCTGATTTAAACCACTTACCCATTGCACAAACCCCTTAAGGTGATTGGCGAAACATCTAGTGTTCTATTCATAATTTCTCTCCCGTTACAGTGAGCTGTAGCGGTCACGCAGACGCTGACGCACCACTTCGGCCACAGTGTTGAACAGGAAGGTAAAGATAAAGAGCACAAAGGCTGCGAGGAACAATACCCGGTAATGGGAGCTGCCGATGGCCGACTCCGGCATTTCCACCGCGATATTGGCCGCCAGGGTCCGCATCCCTTCAAACACGCTCCACTCCATGATGGCGGTGTTCCCCGTGGCCATGAGTACAATCATGGTTTCACCCACGGCGCGGCCAAGGCCCATCATGACTGCCGAGAATATCCCCGGGCTTGCGGTCAGCAGCACTACCCGGGTCAGGGTCTGCCAGGGGGTAGCTCCCAAGGCCAGGCTGCCGTTCGACAGATGACGCGGCACAGAGAAGATGGCGTCTTCGGCAATGGAGAAGATGGTTGGAATGACGGCAAAGCCCATGGCAATCCCCACCACCAGCGCATTACGCTGATCGAAGGTGATCCCCAATTCATTGGTGATGAACTGGCGGGTGTCGCCGTGGAAGAAGGCCACTTCGATTGCCGGGCTGATGGCAAAGGAGAACCAACCGACAAAACAGATAACCGGGATCAGCATCAGTTCCTGATAGGTTTCCGGCAGTATCGCCTTGATGCGCCCCGGCAGCTTGGACCAGGCATAGGCACTGGTCACTATGCTTATCGGCAACAGCAGCAGCAAGGCCAGAATGCCGGGCAGATGCTCTTCAATCAGCGGTGCCAGCCAGAGACCGGCCAGGAAACCGAGGATCACTGTCGGCAGGGCTTCCATGATTTCAATGGTGGGCTTGACTATGCTGCGCACCTTGGGCGACATGAAATAGGCGGTATAGATAGCACCGGCAATCGCCAGAGGAACGGCAAACAGCATGGCATAGAATGCCGCCTTGAGCGTACCGAATGCCAGCGGCATCAGGCTGAGCTTGGCTTCAAAATCATCCGAGCCGGAAGTGGACTGCCAGACAAACTGCGGCTCAGGGTAACCTTCGTACCACACCTTGTTCCACAGGGCACTCCAGGAAACTTCCGGGTGGTCGTTATCAACCGCGTACAGGTGCAGCTTACTGCCATCTTCAATGATCAAGGCATTGGAGCGGGGGCTGAAGCCCATAACACCCGGCGCCTTGAGATCGAACTTCTTGTCGAACAGCTCGCGCTCACTCGTGGTGTAAAGCAAAGACAGTTCACCCTCTGGGCTCACAGTGGCAAAGCTCTTGCGGTAGAACTCAGAGGCTATGGTGTCCACCTTACCCAAACCGCTAAACTCGCGGATCTCCTGATAGACACGGCCGCGGTCGCTGGCCACCTGAAAATACTGGGCCACCACACCGCTGTCGTAGCCTACCAGCAGTGAACTGGCGCCCGCCAGCAGGCTCAAACTGGTGACCTTGGCCTTGGCTTTCTCAACATCTATCACCTGTTGCAGCGATATTTCATCCGCATACTGAATCTTGTAGACAAAAATCTTGTTGCCGGACTGCAGCAGCAGTTGGCGCTGATCCGGGGTCATGAGTTGATGTTCAGTACGGGAAGGCGCATCCGGCAGTGGCATGGTTTGTGTGTTCCACTCCACTTCCTCGGTCATCATGTTCTCTTCGCCGACCATCTTGGTCAGTTGCCAGCGATTCTGGCTGTCTTGGTAGGCAAAGCTCATACTCTCGGAGCTATAGCCGAAGGCGAGGTTCTTGAGTGGCGAGCCATCCTCGGCAACCGTCAGTGCCGACTCCCCCAGTGGATACTTAACCTTGGGAGTGATTAGGCGCTGGTTATTGGGATAGCTAACACCAAACTCGACCCCGGCCAACAAGAGTTGACCGTTATCCAGCCCGAGGGCAAACAACTGTTGGCTCGGCGCGCTGACAGCGCTGCTGACCACTTTGCTCGAATCCGGCACTGGCAGTTTCACCTGCTGATGCAGCTGATCGCCTTTGACCCTGAAAAAATCCACCACGCCCTGGTCACCGACCCGATAGAGCAGTTCATTTTGCTCGTCACTGCCCACCATCAGCGTCTTGTCTGAACTGGCCGGCAGGCTCACCTCAGTAACAGGTTTAACACTGGCGCTATCAAACACCGGCTTAATCACGTAAAGCAGATAGAAAAAGATCAACAAAAGGGCAACGAACACCATGGTTCCGCCCACTGTTACCCCTATCTGCGCGGCCTTATCCTTGAAGGCTCTGCGGCCGGAGCCTTTGCTCACCAACAAATCTTTCGACGCAGAAGCAGGTTGAATGACCTGACTTTCCATTAAGAACCTCTATTATTAATAGCTGTTAGGCTTTTTACCGAATTAACCGTACGTTATTGCGTTTCGGCCAACCCGGGTAAGACCATCCCTTATCGAGTGGCTGGGATTATATGACGCAAAAATGACAATAGTGTTACATAGCTTTTTTTAACATTATTCAGGAGTCTGTCTACCATGCTTCGTTACCTTATCACACTGCAAGTCCCTGACAGAAAAGGATTGGTTGAGCAGATTGCCCATGCGGTCAGCCGCCACGGCGGCAATTGGCTCGACTCGGAATTACGTCATATAGACGGGATTTTTGCCGCTATTTTGCTGCTTGAGGTTCCCAGCGAACACTGGGATGACCTGCTCGATGCCCTGGAGTGCATAGATGGTATGGCGCTCACCAGTGCCAGGGCCGGCCAGCAGCAGAAATATATCAAACGCCTGAGTTTCAACCTGGTGGCCTACGACAGGCCCGGGCTGGTGCTGGACATTTCCAACAGGATCAATGCCCTGGGCATCAATATCGAGCAATTCAGCAGCAAGTTTGAAACCGCGGGCCATACCGGCATCGCCCTGTTTCGGGCCACCATCAGCCTGGGATTGACCGACCCTATGCAGGAGGAGCGCCTGACCGAATCCCTCTACAGCATAGGTGATGATCTGGTACTGGATAAGCTGAATCTGACCTGAGCCCGATACCGCAGCTACCCGACCTCTGACTCTTGAGTGCCTGCAAAAGCAGCAACCGAGGTGCAATCGATAATTCCTGTTAGGAAAACTGGTACACTGGCGAAAATCACAAGAACAGAGCTTTGTCGTTATGCTTGGAACACTGGATAAGATGGCCGTCGCCCTGGACGAGAACCATCTGGCACAATACACCCTCAGAGTGGCTGAACAGCGCCTGGCGTTGAACCCTTTGATAGGCAAGAGTTTAACCCTGAGTCACACGGGTAACATCTTCTGCTGCAACTGCGGTAAGAAGACCAAGAAGAGTTACTCCCAGGGCCACTGTTATGTCTGTATGCAGAAACTCGCCAGCTGCGATCTCTGCGTGATGAAACCGGAAACCTGCCACTATGATCAGGGAACCTGCCGCGAACCCGAATGGGGTGACACCCATTGCATGGTGCCCCACTATGTTTACCTGTCCAATACCTCGGGAATAAAGGTCGGCATTACCCGCCACACCCAGTTGCCCACCCGCTGGTTGGATCAGGGAGCCACCCAGGGGCTGCCGATATTCAAGGTCAGCAGCAGGCAGCTTTCCGGCCTTATCGAAGTCGAACTGGCCAAACTGATCGCCGACAAGACCAACTGGCAGGCGATGCTCAAGGGCAACAACGACGAGATAGATCTCAAGGCCAAGGCCGAAACGCTATTGCCGAGTATCGAAACCCGCTTGCACGAGCTGGCAATGAGCCGCGGTGATTACAAGATAGAGAGATTGACCGAGACAGAGACGCAAATTCACTACCCGGTCAGTGAGTTTCCAAAGAAGATCAAGTCCCATAACTTTGATAAAGAAGCCGTTGTCAGCGGCACTCTGATGGGCATCAAGGGGCAGTACCTGCTTTTCGATACCGGAGTAATCAATATCCGCAAATTTACCTCTTATGAAGTGGAAGTCAGCTACTGATTTTTTAATTTGAGCAAACAAACGGCGCCACTTGGATGGGCGCCGTTTGATTGCTCAGTACCTTTGGTGCTTGCCAGTACCCCAGAGGCTGCCTATGATGGCCGCCAATAACGCCCTTACACAGAGACAGAGCAGAATATGGCCACAGACTCCATGATGGGATCCCAGACTATCGCCGCCCAGACCCAGGCTTGGGTCAAGGAGGTGATCATGAAGTACAACATCTGCCCCTTCGCCAGGCGGGAAGTCGAGCGCGACTCGATTCGTTACACAGTTTGCGAAGAAAGCCGCATGGATACTGCCTTGCAGGCGTTGCTGGACGAGTGCCAATATCTGGATGAGCACCCACAAGCGGAAACCAGCCTGTTCATTCTGCCGAGGGGCTTTGAAGGCTTTCACCTCTATCTGGATCTGTTGGCCTTTGCCGAGCAGCTGTTATTCGAAGAGGGTTATGAAGGGGTTTACCAGTTGGCCAGCTTTCACCCCGACTATTGTTTCGAAGGGGAGGCCCAGGATGATGCCGCCAACTACACCAACAGAGCGCCCTATCCGACCCTGCACATCATACGTGAAGCCAGTATGGAACAGGCCCTGGCCGAATATGATGATCCTGAGTCGATTCCCGAGCGCAACATCGCCTTTGCCCGCCGCAAGGGCAGCGAATTCTTCGCCAAACTGCTGCAAAACTGCCTGAGCCGAAAATTATAAAAAAGCAAAAAGTGATTGAGAGATAGAAGAATATTGTTGCAATCGAGGCTTGTAGTTAGAAAGTAAACCTATGCGACAGGCTAAACACCAACCTGGCATCGGCGTTATCCGAGTCCAGGCTGGTATCTTCACCTGCCAGCTCAATATCTATGCCGTGATATTGAGTCTGATAGGCGATGCGATAATGTTGATAGCCTCTGCTTCCCTGCCACTGCCACTTGTCTGTATCATCCGATGTGGAACGGTCAAAACTCAACCTCAGCCGGTGACCAGGCGCCAATTCAAAACTGTGGGCCAGCATCACTATGCTGTGGCCGGCACAGGTACCAAAGTAATCCCAACTGTACCAGAGATTCAGCTCCGACTGACCGAATGGCGACTGATAACCCCACTTGGCATAAGCTTCCGGATAGTTGTAGTCATCGGAAAAGGATTCGCCGTGATAGCTGTAATAAGCTAGCCCAGCATCCAGGCTCAGGTTTTCATTGAACCGGTAGAAATAACCTGCGTAACCGTCAAGTTCCAACCAGGTATCATCAGCGCCACCGAAATCGACATTGGAAGCAAAACTGCCAAGATACCAACCATTTTCACTACTGTAATCCAAGCTGGCCTGTAACGCCGGCCCTTCATCTGTCTGACTGACCCCGTTGAAACTGTAATCCGATACCAGGGTCACGGTCGATGACCATTCGGCTTGGGCTGCAAATGTCAGTGTCAGCAGCGCAGCTAAACCGCTGTACTTGAGACAGTTTGCCATGGTGTTTAAACCCATCTGTGTTCCTCTTTTAGTTTTATAGATTGAAGTTTGCATCAGTCGGCTAGCTTTATTTTATTAAAATCTATGGTGTTTTCTTTGGGAGAGCCTTGGATCCGGCTCAAGGTTTTCAGCTTGGTCAACAGCATGTAACCGGCGCAGGTTAAGATAAGCCCGATGGCCAGAGCCCCTACCCATTGGATCTCCAGAAAATCCAGTTGGAACAGCAAAGTCAGCAGCACCATCACGGCGATATTACCAAGCAGATAGTTGCGTTTACCCAACCTGGCAACCGTCAGTCCCAGATTATCTGTGTAGAGACGGATCAATGAGTCCAAAGAATTAATCACAAAGGTAATGCCCACCATGACCATGGCCAAGTTATAAAAGCCGGATGTTGAGATAGCCCGGGTGTCATAGAAATAGAGGACACTGAACCAAATAGCGACCGGAATGGAGGGGAAAACCATCATGGCCAACAGCAGTTGCCAGGTCTTGATCCCACCGACAAAACGCGAGGTAAACTGGCCTATCATTATGCTCCAGGCAAACCACCAGAACAGGTAAAAGGCGTGATAGTCATTGAGGGGCAATACAAAATGTTTGATATCGACAAAGTAATCACCCAATAACGAAAAGGTGGTAATAAAGTCGCCGACAGTGCCGTTCTCTCCTAAAAATGCACCGCTCCACATCAGGGCTATCAGCGCCACAAACAGCCAGGTACTGGCCAGGCTCAGCACCTTGACGTATTTAATGCTGGTACTGGAATAAACCGCGATGGCTATAACGGCAAACACTATCAGATAGAAGGCGCCTATGATGGACTCTCCATCGCCCATCTCCGGCAGATACCAGGGCAAGTTGCTGAGCAGCAGATAAGCGGTGAAGGCACAGGTGCCGATAATCACCATGTTGTTGATGAATTTTACCGGCTTGAGTTCAAAGAACTTCACTCTGGGCTCAATGACGCAAAAATAGAAACAGGTGACAAAGTAAAAACCCCAGATGAGAAAGGCCCAAAATCCAAACTCTATTGCCAATGGATTGGAAAAGGCGTATTCGGGGCTGCTGTTGGTATCTGTGTAAGTGCCGAATTCAGTCAGTGGGAACATGATCAAGCCAACATCCAGGCCTGAGGTAAACAAAATAGCGATAAAGGTGTTGATCCGCACCGGGGTGACACCTACGCAGGGGATGTTGCCCCACCGATACAGGATCACCCCTATCATAGCAAAGGTAAATAAGATCCCTGCTGAAAGCCAAAGCTCCATAATTTTTCCCTTTAATTTTGATTTAAATTATATTTTTCCAATTCCAGCCCCTGACTAATGGCGAATTTCGGCCAGCAAAAAGCCCTCGGCTTGGCTGCGCCGATTTCAGCATTGACAGGGGGTAAGGGGCCGACTGCAGACTGGCCCCTTGGATTTTAAGATCAGCTAGGCCGCTCGGGTGCGTGGCAGCGCTGCTGTGCTCGCCACTTGTCAGCCAGAACAACTGTGGCATCAGAGGCCGGTAACGCTTCACGGCCGCGGATAATATCAGCGGCCTTCTCTGCCAACATTATGGTAGGTGCATTGAGGTTGCCATTGGGAATGGTGGGGAATACGGAAGAGTCCACGACTCTCAGTCCTTCAATGCCATGCACCCGGTTTTGCGGGTCTACCACGGCCATGGGATCTGTACCCATCTTGCAGGAACAGGATGGATGATAAGCACTCTCTACCGAGCGACGAACAAAGGCATCTATCTGCTCATCGGTTTCCACTTCGGCACCAGGCTGGATCTCTTCTCCGCGATAACCATCGAACGCCGGCTGATGAATAATTTCCCGGGTCAGGCGCACACAGGCGCGAAAGCCTTCGATATCATCCTGGTGTTGCAAATAGTTGAAACGTATCTGCGGATGCCGGTGCGGATCGCTGCTCTGTACCCTGACCCATCCCCGGCTCTTGGGCTTATTGTGGCCGATATGCACCTGAAAACCATCGCCATCAAAGGCTTCCCGGCCGTCATAACGCATGGCGGCGGGCAGGAAGTGATACTGGAGATCCGGAGCGGCCAGGCCCGCCTTGGAGCGGATAAAACCGCAGGATTCAAAATGGTTGGTGGCACCGAGTCCTGTCTTGGTAAAGAACCAACGGCTGCCGATCAGGAACTTGTTCCACCAATCCAATTTGCGGTTGAGGGAAACTGGATTGGTGCAACGGAACTGAAAATAGAACTCCAGATGATCCTGAAGATTCTCCCCCACCCCGGGCAAGGCATGCTCCAGCTCAACACCGGCTTCTTTAAGGACTTCGGGCGCACCTATACCGGAAAGCTGCAGCAGATGGGGGGAGCCCACAGGACCTGCTGAAAGGATCACTTCACCGCCCATGCCAACCATGGCCTGCTGCAACTTGCCGCCGCATTCATAGCGCACCCCGGTTGCCACCTTGTCCTGCAGCAATACCTTGTGCACCAAGGCGCCGGTCACCACTTTCAAATTATCCCGTGTCATGGCCGGACGCAGATAGGCATTGGCCGTAGACCAGCGCACACCATTTTTCACCGTCATATGCATGGCGCCAAAGCCTTCCTGCTGGGCACCGTTGTAATCAGCTGTGGCCAGGTACCCGGCTTGCACACCGGCATCAACAAAGGCCTTATACAGGGGGTTAGCCATGCGGTTGCCGTTATTGACCCCCAAGGGCCCACTATCGCCTCGATACTTATCACCGCCAAAGGCCCAGGTCTCGGCCTTTTTGAAATAGGGCAAGCAATCGGCGTAACTCCAGCCCTCGGCGCCACTGGCCTGCCACTCATCAAAGTCATGGGCGTGACCGCGAACGTAGACCATGCCGTTGATGGATGACGAACCGCCGAGCACCTTGCCCCTGGGACAATGCATGCGCCGGTTGTCCAGACCCGGTTCAGGCTCGGTTTCGAACTGCCAGGCATACTTTTGGGTATTCATGGGAATGGACAACGCCGTCGGCATCTGAATAAAGATGCTGCGATCGCTGCCGCCGGTTTCCAGCAACAAGACCCGTTTGTTTTTATCTTCGCTCAGGCGGTTGGCCAGCACGCACCCTGCGCTACCGGCACCGACAATGATGTAATCGAAATTCTGGTTCATAACGGCTCCTTAAAATGGACTTTCCAGGGGCTGCATGCCGACATAAACCGATTTGGTCTGGGTATAAGCCTTGAGGGTTTCACTGCCGTTCTCCCGGCCGACTCCCGAAAGCTTGTAGCCACCGACGGGCATCTCCGAGGGTGAGGCGCCATAGGCATTGATCCAGCAGATCCCGGCCTGAAGCCTATGAATCACCCTGTGGGCGCGGCGAATATCACGACTAAATACCGCAGCAGCCAGACCAAGGGCCGTATCGTTGGCGCGGCGGATCACTTCCTCTTCATCGTCGAAAATCAGTACAGACATCACGGGGCCGAAGATCTCTTCCCGGCAAATACGCATCTTGTCATCACAGTCGACAAATACGGTCGGCTCAACAAAGAAACCTTCGGGGGCCGAGTCCGGCGTTAAAGGCTTGCCACCGCAAAGAAGCCTCGCCCCCTCGGCCTGTCCAAGGGCGATATACTCGAGCACCTTGTCTCTGTGCGCGCTGGATATCAGGGCGCCGAAATTGGTGTCCGGCGCCATGGGGTCGCCGGCCTTGATATTAGCCATCCTTTGCTGCAAACGTTCGATAAAGGCCGGGTAAAGACTGCGGGCGACATAGACCCGGGTACCATTGGTACAAACCTCCCCTTGGGTATAAAAGTTGCCCAGCATGGCGGCGCTGACGGCATCTTCCAGCTCGGCGTCTTCAAAGATGATCAGTGGGGACTTGCCCCCCAGTTCCATGGTGACATCCTTGAGACTGGAGGCCGCTGCCGCCATCACCTTCTTGCCTGTGCCCACTTCGCCGGTAAATGACACCTTGGCGATATCCTCGCTGTGAGTCAGCCATTGACCTACTTCGGCCGCGCCCTGCACCACATTAAACACCCCGGCGGGCACACCAGCTTCGATAAAGATTTCCGCCAGCTTCAGAGCGCCGAGCGGGGTCTCCTCAGACGGCTTGAAGATCATCGCGTTACCGGCGGCCAACGCCGGCGCCGACTTCCAACAGGCTATCTGCAAAGGATAATTCCAGGCGCCGATACCGGCGCAAATCCCCAGAGGTTCACGGCGGGTATAGAAGAAATCATCACCAACACTTTGCTGACAGCCTTCCAGGCCCACCACGATACCGGCGAAGTATTCTATGGCATCGGCCCCTGTGACCACGTCCACCACAGACGCCTCTTGCCAGGGTTTCCCCGTATCCAGCACTTCAATTTTGGCCAGATCATCGTTGCGTTGGCGCAGCAGGGCCACAGCCTTCAACAGCACCCGGCTACGCGCCATGGCGCTCATGGCTGACCATGCGGCAAATCCGCGTTTGGCACTGGCAATGGCCGCCTGTTTGATGGCCTCATCGGCCACTTCAACGTGGTATTGCACCTGGCCGGTGCCAGGGTTAATCACCTCAAAGGATTCACCCGAGGCGTTGGCCATATAATGACCGTCAATAAAATTCTGATAAACAGGCTGTGTCATCAATGTACTCCGTGATAAGCCAGACTTTGGTCAATGAAATCGATACACCAGGATTCTGCGGCAGCGAACGACAACTCAGGCTCAGGACTGAGAGCACTGCGCAGCCAAAAACCGTCAATCATGGCAGCCACCTGCTCGGCACTCTTGAGCGCCTGGTCCCTGGGCAATAACTGTTTGAAAGAGAAGGCCAGGTTGCTCTTCAATCTGGCACTGTTGACCTGCTGTAACCTGGCAAGCCCGGGCTCGTGCATGGACTGAGCCCAGAAATTAAGCCAGGTACGGGTAGCCGCCCCCGAACGTTGAAACTCGGTGAAGTTGGCCGCCACTATGGCGTGCAGCCGTGCCTTGGGGGAAAGCTGCCGCTCTGCCGTTTGGGTCAGCAAAGCCAGCTTCAGTTGCTCAAGCAAATGCCGCAATGTCGCTTCAATCAGCTCCTGCTTGCCACCGAAATAATGGCTGATGATCCCCGACGACAACCCAGCCAAGCGGCTGATACTGTTGATGGTGGTATTGTGCAAACCATTGGCGGCCACCGAAGCCATAGTGGCATCTATCAGCTGCTGGCGGCGCACAGGTTTCATTCCAATCTTAGGCATATTTTTGTTAATTGACCGTTCAATTAAAAACAAGCCTAATGATTTGAACTGTAATTATCAACCTGACCAAAACCGAACTTTCAGATCACACAAGTCACAAAAGAGTGATTTACCTCACAGCAACAAACGCTTACGTTGCTTGAAATTTATCTGAAAAAGTTTCTATTCACCGACAAAACTTCGCTATTTCTGAAGTGTTAACCGAAAAATCACCGCAGAACCATCTAAGCGCTCACCGCCCAAAATAGTTACAACAGATATCATTAGAGCCAAAACCTTATGCCTAACTATTTAACCAGATAGCGCAGATAAATACGCCTGTCACTCCGGACCGAACCTGCTTGCTTGGAAGCCGGACTCTGAGATTGAGACTGTGGATAAGGGGAGGACTACCGAGGGAAGCAGAGAATAAGGTGACAATGAGAAAAAGTGATTAGTATGAGGAGTTATGACTAAAAAAAGAGAAATACTGAACCTGGAAACCGACTAACGCTTAACCATGTTGAAACAGGTAACAGATAAATAAAATGAAAAGGCGGATAAACCGCAAGACAAGAGCCCCTGCAAGGGGTTAGAGAGCCCGGCCAAATACCGGGCTCTTGCAACAGATGAAGTCGACTGAGCAGAAAAATAACTGCCGCAGCAAAACCTATGACTGACGACCGAAATCTATCAGGGTGTTGCGATACAGCTCAAGCAGCGCATCATCGCGTACCCCTACCCCAACACTTTGCGCCGGCATATCGCTCCAGTCATCATGGGGATGGCGCCGCTCATAGGTTTTCTGCATTGTGTGTCCTATAGCCGGCCCGGAACAGACCACCCGTACAGGTCCCTTTCTCAGGGTAAATAGGCTGGGGTCTATCACGTAGGCAATGGCCGAGGGGTCATGCACGTGGCAGCCGGAAATACCCAGACTACGCTGGTAAAAGTCAAGATAGAAACGGCTTATCTGATGAATAAAGCGTCCCGGCTCACCGGCTTCATCGCGCAGCTTATCCAGATACTCGGGCGTAAAGAAACTCTCATGGGTCACATCCAGACCGATAATCACCACGGGCCAGTCGGCGGTAAATACGATATCGGCCGCCTCAGGATCGTCATGGATATTGGCTTCGGCAAACGGGCTGACATTGCCCTGATGACCGTTGACCCCGAAGGCTCCGCCCATAACCACCACTTCCTTTACCAATTTGGTGATCCCGGGTTCATGCTGCAGCGCCAGCGCCAGATTAGTTAGAGGCCCGACAGCCACCAAAGTGATCTCCCCCGGTTGCGCTTTGAGCTGCTCGACAATATATTGCCAAGCCGGACGGGGGTCGGCGCTCAGCTTGACATCGGCGGCGTTGACTTGCAGCTCACCAAAACCGGTTTCACCATGAACTGTGGTGGTAGGGCCGACGGGAGGGCGCAACAGCGGCTTATCCGCCCCCATGGACACGTCTGCCTTCATGCCATATTTCTGTTTCAGATACAGTGCATTACAAGTGCTGTTTTCAATGGTGGCGTTGCCAAATATTGTGGTGATACCGATAAGATCCACAGCTGCATGACCTTCGGCAAACAAAATTGCCATAGCATCATCAATACCGGGATCTGTATCCAGGATAATTTTCTTCGTCACAATCCAGCTTCCTTTGCGATGTTATTGATATTATCTGTGCCACAACCAACCGGTAGCACCGAGCCATTCTAGCGCCAAATCGCGCGCTATGAGCTCCATAATGCCACGCTAATTAGCGAAAACGGTAGCAAAAGAACAATATCTGTTCACTTAAGATAATCACTACCCTATTTGGCTTTCATCCGGATAAGCTTGAAAGTCCTTATAAGCGGTGAAACACGCAAAAAAGACACAAGAAATACGGCGATATTACGGCCAATTATTGCTTTGTTGACAACCGCCTACAGTAAAAATGCTGTTCTTGATAGCTGCGACCGAATAGGACTTTAGTCTGATATCAGCCACAACCACCTTCCATTAACATCAACACATCAAAACAACAACAAGAGGTGTCCCATGAATGCTGTGCTGTTGATGTTAATGGGCCTGGGCGCGATGGCGGCCGGCTATTTTGTCTATTCAAAATTCATCTGCGAAAAAATCTTCAAAGTCGATCCCAACTTCGTGACTCCCGCGCACGAAATGCAGGATGGTATCGACTATGTGCCCACCAATAAATATGTACTCTGGGGCCACCACTTTACCTCAGTGGCCGGAGCTGCACCTATTATCGGCCCGGCTATTGCGGTTATCTGGGGCTGGGTGCCGGCCTTTCTCTGGGTAGTGTTCGGCACCATCTTCTTTGCCGGGGTGCACGATGCAGGCGCCATCTGGGCCAGTAACCGCAACAAGGCCAAATCCATAGGTGCGGTCACGGGGGATGTTATTGGTGAACGGGCCCGCAGCATCTTTATGGTAGTGATATTTTTGGTGCTGCTCATGGTTAACGCCGTGTTTGCCGTTGTCATTGCCAAGCAGTTGATCAACTTCCCCAGCGCCACCCTGCCGGTTTGGGGCGCCATTGTGGTAGCACTCATCATAGGCCAGCTCATCTACCGTCGTCTTATCAACCTCTTGATGGTATCCATTATAGGCGTGGCGGCACTGTACGCGCTGATTTATATCGGCCCATCCATGCCGCTGGCATTGCCGGAAACCCTGGGGCCGCTGTCGGATAACCAAAGCTGGATCATCCTGCTGTTTGTCTATGCCGCCATCGCCTCGCTGCTGCCGGTCTGGATGTTGCTGCAACCGCGGGACTATATCAATGGTATTCAGCTGTTTATCGGCTTAGGCTTGCTCTACGGCGCCGTGCTTCTGGGCGCGCCTGATATAGTGGCGCCGGCCTTTAATACCGATGTGCCCGAAGGCACTCCATCCTTGGTACCGCTGCTGTTCGTCACCATTGCCTGCGGCGCGATTTCCGGCTTCCACGGCCTGGTTTCCAGCGGAACCACCTCGAAACAACTGGATAAAGAGCCGGATGTACGTTTTGTCGGCTACTTTGGCGCCATAGGCGAAGGCTCTCTGGCACTGGCGGCCATCATAGCCGCCACAGCGGGTTTTGCGACCCTGGCCGACTGGCAGGCCATCTATCACGCCTTTGGTCAAGGGGGCGTCAGCGCCTTTATCAAGGGCGGCGCCAATATCCTCGAATCCGGGATAGGCATGGATGAAACCATGGCACAAACCCTGCTGACGGTAATGGTGGTGCTGTTTGCCGGTACCACCATGGACACAGGCTTGCGGCTGCAGCGTTACATCTTCCAGGAATGGGGCAGCATCTATAACCTCAACTGGATGCAAAATGGCGCCGTCGCCACTCTGCTGGCCGTGGGCACCTGCTTGCTGCTGGCCTTCGGCGCCGGCGGTGACGGCTCGGGTGGCATGCTGATCTGGCCGCTGTTTGGCACCACTAACCAGTTACTGGCTGGCCTGACATTGTTGGTGATCACAGTGATGCTGGTGAAACTGGGTCGCCCCATGTGGTATACCCTGGCTCCGCTTATCTTCCTGCTGGTGATGACCACCATGGGCCTGCTTATTCAACTCAAAGGCTTCTACGACAAGCAGGATTGGTTCCTGTTTACTCTGGACTTGGTGGTACTCATCGCCGCCATAGTGATTTCACTGGAGTGCAGTGCCACGCTGAGCCGTTCGCTCAAGGCGCGTAAAACTGCGGCGGAGAACGACTGATGAAACTGGCGAAGATCAAGGCATTGGTCAAAGACCTTAGCCACCTGGCGGAAGAGGCGTATAACGCACCCTTCCGCTCGGCAGTCGCCCGCGCCCGCAGGGAGCAGGACGATCTTTTTATGCTACTGATCTTCTCCGAAATGATGGGGGTACCCAACCCGGCCAGTTACTACACTCTGGAGCTACAGCCCTTGATGCTGGAAAAGTTCCATGACTGGCACCTGCGTATGGGTATGCCCCACTCGCCGCTGGATCAGTTCAGATGCTGTTGAAACAAGATGTTAATTAAGGACGGGCTATGGCGCAGCTGACAGACAAACGTATTCTGTGGGTGGGTGGCAAAGGCGGTGTCGGCAAGACCACTGTCTCCTCCTCACTGGCCCTATTGGCGGCCGGACGCGGCAAGAAAGTCCTGCTGGTATCCACAGACCCAGCCCACAGCCTGAGCGATGCCTTTGCCAAACAGATAGGCGATCACTACATCCGGCTGGCACCCAATCTGGATGCGCTGGAAATCGACCCGGATGAGGAAGTGCGCCAACATCTCGACCGTGTCAGCCAACAGTTGAAGAGTTTTACCCGCCCGGAGATGTTCGCTGAAATTGAGCGGCAGATGCGCCTCACCCGTCAGTCTCCCGGTGCCCAGGAAGCGGCCTTGCTGGAGCGAATTGCCAAGACCCTGGAAAGCGGCCTCGGTGAATACGATCTGATTATTTTCGATACCGCGCCCACCGGCCATACCCTTAGGCTGCTCAGCCTGCCTGAGGCGATGGCCGCCTGGACCCAAGGTATGCTGAGCGCGAATCAGAAATCAGAAAAGCTCGGCGTCATGCTGTCGCACCTGACACCCAGGCGGGGCCGTGATGTCGATAACCCCTTCGACGATCCGGCCGAGCACGCTACCGCCGGAATGGAGCCGCGCAACAAGGCCATAGCCGAAACCTTGCTGGCGCGACAACGGCTGCTGCAGCGCACCCGTGAGCTGATTAAAGATCCGCAGCAAACAGGGCTGCTGTTTGTCCTGACCGCAGAAAAGCTGCCTATTCTGGAAACCCGCCGCGCTGTGGCCAGTTTGCAGGCAGAGCAGTTACCGCTTGCCGGTTTGGTAATCAATCGGTTGCTGCCACCCGAGGCCGACGGCAGTTTTCTTGCCAAACGCCGCCAGCAGGAAGCCGTGCACCTCGAAGAGATAGACGCAAACTTTAGCAGGCTGCCCCACTTTCGACTGCCCCTCAAGGAAACCGATATCCAGGGTCTGAGCGGCCTTGAACAGATGGCGACCGAACTGGCCAAGGCCGGGCTATAAAGCTGCCTGTTTGTTTTTCCCGATAAAACTTAGCCTACACCCTGGCTATATTGCCGCCGGAAATAACGATAATTTCCGATGCAACTCAATAATGTCCGTGTTGGTATCAGAGTGCTTACCTTCAATATGACATTATCTGTACGTATCAAGTTCTGCCGCGAACCAACGGTTCCCTATGTTGCCCATGTCTACTCTGTGCCGATCTCATTTTCGGCTCACTCCAAGCTGCGAAAAATTTAAAAAAACGCCCCGGTGATTTACTGCCTTACCGGGGCGTTTGGTTGGAGGGTTGCGGCCGCTTTTACAGTAAAGCAGCGCTGTTATTCGAAGCACTGTTATTCAAAGTGCTGTTACTCAAAGGCGATTCGAAGAACAGCCACTACAACCACTGTCAGTCGAAGAAGCGTCGTCCTTCTGCGGCCATGGTCTTGAGCAATTCACTCGGGGCGAATCTGTCGCCGAAGCGGCTCTGCAAGCGCTCGAGCTTGGCCAGCAACTGATCGGCGCCCATGGTGTCTATATAGTGGAAAGGCCCACCGAGGAAAGGCGGGAAACCTATGCCGAAGATGGCGCCAATATCCCCATCGCGGGCAGAGGCTATAATGCCCTCTTCCAGACACCGCACCGCTTCATTGAGCATCTGCACCACACAGCGCTCTGCCAGGTTGGCATTTTCGGCGCCAACACCCGGCGCTATCCCCAGCACCTGATAAACACTCTTGTCCACTTCCTTCTTCTTGCCAGCTTTGGGACCGTAGAGATAGAAGCCCTTGGCGTTCTTGCGCCCCTTGCGGTCATCGGCGAGCAGCTTATCGAAGGCAGAGGGGGCAGCGAAACGCTCACCCAACTCTTTTTCGAGTATCGGCGAAATCTTGGCGCCCACATCAATACCCACTTCATCGAGCAGAGTGATAGGGCCAACCGGGAAACCAAACTTCACCAGCGCCTTATCCAGGCTCTCGACACTGTTGCCCTCGAGCAGCAGCTGCGCCGCTTCATTCATATAGAGCGCCAGAATACGGTTAACATAGAAACCGGCGCCATCTTTCACCACTATCGGCGTCTTACCCTGTTTGCGGGCAAAGGCCACTGTGGTGGCTATCGTCTGGGGCGAGGTCTTGTCGTGAGCAATCACTTCCACCAGCGGCATCTTCTCTACCGGCGAGAAGTAATGCAGGCCGATGACGTTTTCCGGCCTGGCGGCGGCTTCAGCAATCTGACCTATGGGCAGAGACGAGGTGTTGGACGCAAAAATAGTGTGTTCACCGCATTCGCGCTCGATATCCCGCACCATTTGATGCTTGAGGTTGAGATCCTCAAATACCGCCTCGACCACTATGTCGGCATCCTTGACCCCGACATAGTCTGTAGTCGTCGTCATCAAGGCCATCTGCTTATCGCGCACCGCCGGGGTCATATGCCGACGCTTGACGCCCTTATCCAGCAACTTATAGGCATAGCCCAGCGCATTGCTGAGTCCCTGCTCACTGATATCCTTGACCCGCACCGGAATTTTGGCCTTGGTGGTGGTCACTGAGGCGATACCGCCGCCCATCAGGCCACCGCCGAGCACTACGGCCTTGTGAACCGGACGAGGCTCAGCACCTTCGGCGCCGGTTTCCTTTTTCATTTCTGTGGTGGCAAAGAAGATGGAGCGCAGCGCCGCCGACTCGGGCGTCACCACCAGCTCGCCGAAATGGCGCGCCTCTGTGGCCAAACCTGCCTCTAGCCCCTGGCTCATCCCCACCCGCACACAGTCGATGATCTTGTCCGGCGCCGGATAGTTACCCTGAGTTTTTCTGGCAACCTGTTTACGGGCCTGATCAAAGATGATTTTCTGCCCAAAGCCGTTGCTTTCGAGCAGCTTGTTCATCATAGGTTTATTATTTTTGCCTTTACCGCGCTTGGCTTTGCCGGCCAATGCCAGTTCAACTGCCGCCTCCAGCAGAATCGACTTGGGCACCACATCGTCCACCAGCCCCATCTTCAGCGCTTGCTTGGGGCGAACCTGCTTACCGGTAAGCATCATATCCAGCGCTGTGGTGATCCCCACCAGGCGTGGCAGACGCTGGGTACCACCACCGCCCGGCAGCAGACCGAGCTGAACTTCCGGCACCCCCAACATGGTTTTCTTGTCGTCACTGCACAGCCGCAGATGGCAAGCCAGTGCCAGCTCGAGGCCGCCACCGAGACAGGCGCCGTGAATGGCTGCAACCACGGGGATCTTCAGCCCTTCCAGTTCGGCAAACACCTTATGCCCTGAGCTCGACAGCTCGCGGGCATCGGCGGCGCTTTGACAGGCATCGAGCATGGAGATGTCGGCGCCGGCCACGAAGGAGTCTGGCTTGCCTGAAATGATCACCAAGCCCTTGATACTGCTGTCCGCTTTGATTTCGCTCAGCAAGGCGCTGATCTCAGGGCCGAATTCGGCCTTGAGGGTATTCATGCTTTCGCCGGGTACATCCATGGAAAGAATGGCAATGCCGTCGTCGCGGCGGCTGAGGCTAAAACTCTTGTTGCTGTTTTCCATCTGCAATTACTCCACTTCCACTATCATTGCCACACCCAGACCACCGGCCGCACAGGCGGTTGTCAGCCCCGTACCGCCACCGCGGCGTTTCAGTTCATTACACACTTGGGTGATCAAGCGAGTACCCGTGGCCGCAAACGGATGGCCATAGGCCAGCGAGCCGCCGAGCACGTTGAACTTGCTCATATCGATTTCACCAATGGCGCGGCTCTGACCGAGTTTTTCCTCGGCAAACTTCTTCGAGGCAAACATCTTCATATTGGCCAAAGTCTGGGCGGCAAAGGCTTCGTGCATCTCTATCAGGGTCAGATCTTCGAGCTGCATACCGGCGCGTTTCAGCGCCAGTGGCGTGGCGTAGGATGGCCCCATCAGCATGTCTTGCCAAACATCTATGGCGCTGAAGGCATAGCTCTTGATATAGCCAATGGGGGTGTAACCCAGGGCCTTGGCTTTGCCTTCACTCATCAGGATCACCGCCGAGGCGCCATCGGTCAGCGGGGTACTGTTGGCGGCGGTGACACTGCCGTGCTTGCGGTCGAATACGGGTCTGAGTTTGGCGTAAGACTCAAGGGACGAGTTGTCGCGGATATTGTTGTCACGCTCGATAAAACTCTTGTAGGGCGGCACATGAGCCACCATGACTTCATCCTTGAGCTTGCCTTCATTCCAGCTCTGGCTCGCCAGAGTATGAGAGCGGTGGGCCAGCGCGTCCTGATCGGCGCGGCTGATGCCGTGGCTCTTGGCCATCTGCTCGGCGGTTTGCCCCATGGACAGGCCGGTGGAGTATTCGGCCACAGCTGGCGGCACAGGCAAGAGATCTTTAAACCCCAGACGGCGAACTATGTTCCACTTCTGTCCCAGGGTGCGGGCCTTGTTGAGATCGACCAAGGCATGGGCCAACTTGCGGGACACCCCGATAGGCAGCACAGAGGAGGAATCCGAGCCCCCGGCTATGCCTATTTCGATATTGCCCGTCATAATCGACTCGGCAATATTGACAGTGGACTGAAAACTGGTGGCGCAGGCACGGGTAACACTGTAAGCATCTGTGTGCAAATTCATGCCGGTACCCAGAACAATTTCACGGGCAATATTGGGCGCTGCCGGCATCTGTACGACCTGACCGTAGACAAGCTGCTCAATCAGCTTGGGGTCCAATTCACTGCGACTGAGCAGCTCATTGACCACCATCTTGCCCATATCCAGCGCCGACACGCCGTGAAACGCCGTCGCCTGTTTGGCGAACGGGGTACGCAGACCGGCCACTATGGCAATCCGCTCGCCCCTGGCATTGGTTACCTGTTGTCTGTCACTCATTTGTCACCCTCTTATTAAGCAGCGCACGCCGAAAACTAGCCCTGACACTGCGCTTTATTGTTTTTCCATAAGAGACCCGTACTGCCCTAAACAGGTCTGACCATTAAAAGTGTGATCTGATTCTAACTTCTTGTTGGCCGGTTTTAAACACTTGTTTGTTTTTTTAACACTAGCCAAGGGCGCAGGGAATTCTTTACCATAACCGCTGTCTATAGTTGGGCCTTAAAATAAAACGAGTAGCATCATGCCTTTGAGTCGATTTCATGCACTGCGGACCTATCTGGATCAAGTGATCATAGGTCAGCCAATTTTGACCGAAAACCTGCTTATCGCTCTGATAGCCGATGGCCACCTGTTAGTGGAAGGACCACCGGGGCTGGCCAAGACCCGGGCCGTTAAAGCGCTGTGTGATGGCATTGAAGGCGACTTTCATCGCATTCAGTTTACCCCGGACCTGCTGCCGGCCGATTTGACCGGCACCGACATCTATCGCGCCCAAACCGCGACCTTTGAATTTGAGGCCGGGCCGATATTTCACAACCTTATTCTGGCGGATGAAATCAACCGCGCCCCGGCCAAGGTGCAATCGGCCCTTTTGGAAGCCATGGCCGAAGGCCAGGTGACGGTGGGCAAGCACTCCTACAAGTTACCACCGCTGTTTTTAGTGATGGCGACCCAAAACCCGCTGGAAAACGAGGGCACCTACCCGTTGCCGGAAGCCCAGCTTGACCGCTTTCTGATACACCTGAACCTGGATTACCCGGAGGCAGACACTGAGCTTGAGATCCTGCGTTTGTCCCGCAGCGAAGCCAAGACCCACGGCATGGAGAAAGTCACTCCCATAGGCCAGCAGGAAGTGTTCCTCGCCCGGGAGCAGGCGCTGGAGCTGTATCTGGCCGAACCGCTGGAGCGTTATATTGTCGACTTGGTGATGGCGACCCGTCAGCCTCAGCGCTACAGCGACCAGCTTGCCAAGTGGCTGGAATACGGTGTCAGCCCGCGGGCAACCCAATCCATCGAGCGCTGCGCCCGCGCCCGTGCCTGGTTGTATCAGCGTGACTTTGTCTCCCCTGAAGATATTCAAGCCGTGGTGCCCAATGTACTGCGCCACCGTTTACTGCTGAGTTATCAGGCGCAGGCCGAAGGGGTCAGCCGCGATCAGGTGATTGACCATGTGCTCAATCAGGTGGCCGTTCCCTGATGAAAGCCGCAGCAACAGACTCTTCACTGCCACTGTTTGCCGACGGCCTCCACTTGTGTGAGGCCGAGCTGCTTGCCTGCCAGAATATCGCCCGCGCTCTGGGTGACCGGCAGGGAAAAGCCCGCGCGGCCATGGCCGGTCACAGAGCCAGCCTGGTCAAGGGCCGCGGCATGGAATTTGCCGAAGTGCGCCATTATCAACAGGGCGATGATGTTCGCACCATAGATTGGCGGGTCACCGCCCGCACCGGCAAGGCGCATACCAAGCTGTTTGTCGAGGAGCGCGAGCGCCCTATTCTGCTGTTGGTGGATATGAAGCACAGCCTCTATTTCGGCTCCCAGTTGCTATTACAGTCGGTACAAGCGGCGCATCTGGCGGCGACCTTGGGCTGGAATGCCATCATGCAGGGCGACCGTCTCGGCGCGCTGGTGGTGGGCGATAGCGCCCACAGAGAGCTGAAGCCAAGAGCACGCAATCAGGGGATCCTGGCACTGATATCGGCGCTGGTGGCGGTACACAAGTCGCAGCTCGAAGCGCTGGACAGCCCCCATGAAGATGGTCAGGCGTTAATGCTCCAGGCCTGTCAGCGCCTGGCAAGACTGGCCAAACCCGGCTCCCTTATCTGGATAATCACAGACGGCAACGGTTTTGGCAGCGAATGTCAGCAGGCGCTGTCGGAACTCAAACGCCACTGCGAGCTGGCGGCCTTTGTGGTAACAGATCCCATGCGTGAGGGCACACTCGAGCTGCCGCGGCAGTTTGCCCTGCCGGTACGGGAGTCAGGCCGCAGCCTGATCCTGGATCGCAGCGGTTATGATGCCTGGCTCGGTCGTCAGCGCGCCAACCTGGCGCAGTTTGATACCCTGATGCAACAACTCAAGGTCCCGGTTCGCACTCTGGATGCCGGCCGGCGCCTCAATCAACAATTGACACTGTTAAGATGAATCCCAATCAAGCCAATCCGGCGCTGAGTGCGCTCAAGGATATTCAACTGCCGGCCGAGGTGCCCTTTTGGCCTCCGGCTCCCGGTATTTGGCTGCTGATGCTGCTGGCCTTGTTACTGCTTGGCGCCGCGGTATTCTTTGGCTATCGGCGCCTGCAGGCAGCCAAGGCTCACAAGGCGGTGGCTCAAGCCGCCATGACTGAACTGACACAGCTGCAGGACCAGGACCCGGAGCTGCTATCCAAGATGAGTGCATTGTTGAAACGCACCGCCATCAGCTATGGTGAGCGCGCCCAGGTGGCCGGACTCAGCGGTAAATCCTGGGCCGAGTACCTGGATAACGCACTGCCAGCCGAGCAGCGAGGGCGCTTCGCCTCTTTGCTCGAAAATCAATACCGCGGCCAACCGAGCACAGCCCCCACCGAGTTGCGGGCGCTTTGTGTTTGCTGGCTCAAGTGCGCCCCCAAACACTTTGCCAAGGGAGGTAAGCCAAGATGCTGACTCTCCATTGGCCCTGGTTACTGCTGCTTATTCCCTTGCCGCTGCTGCTAGCCTATCGCCCCGCCGTCAACAGCGGCGGCCAACTGCAACTGCCCGGCGTCGATGCCCATGCCCGCGAGCAGCAACAAAGCAAACGCAGAGCGCCCTTGAGTCTCTGGCTGGCGTGGTGCCTGTTGCTTTTGGCCATCGCCCGGCCACAGTGGCTTGGCGATCCCATAGAGCTGCCCACAGAGGGGCGGGATCTGATGCTGGCGGTGGATCTCTCCGGCAGTATGCAGATTGAAGACATGGTGCTCGATGGCAAAGCGGTAGACAGATTCACCCTGATCCAGAAAGTAGTCAGCGACTTTATCGAGCGCCGCGCCGGCGATCGTATCGGCCTGATATTGTTTGCCGATGCCGCCTACCTGCAGGCGCCACTGACTCAGGACAGACGCTCTGTGGCTCAGTATCTCAAGGAAGCCCAAATCGGCCTGGTGGGCAAACAGACCGCCATTGGCGATGCCATTGCCCTGGCGGTAAAACGCTTCGATAAGGTAAAAGACAGCAACCGGGTGTTGGTGCTTTTGACCGACGGCTCCAACAATGCCGGCAGCATAGTGCCGGATCAGGCCGCCGCTATTGCCGCCAAGCGCGGCATCACCATCTACACCATAGGTGTGGGCGCCGATGTGATGGAGCGTCGCACCCTGTTTGGCCGTGAGCGGGTCAACCCCTCGATGGATCTGGATGAAGCTCAGCTGCAACGGATAAGCGATGCCACCAAGGGGCGCTATTTCCGTGCCCGGAATACCGAAGAACTGGAACAGATCTATCAGGAAATCGACAAGCTGGAGCCCGTCAGCCGTGACGCCCTCAGTTACCGGCCGCAATCCGAGCTGTTTTACTGGCCGCTGGGACTGGCGCTGGCGCTAAGCGTACTGCTGCAGCTGCAAAGCCTGTTGCTCAGCGTCTGGCCAGGGCGTTGGGGGAGGAAATCATGAGTTTACACTTTATCCGTCCCGAATGGCTGTGGGCCTTAGTGCCACTGGCATTGCTGTTAGTGCTGCAAAGTCGCCGTCAAGCGGGCCAATCTGACTGGGATCGTTATATTGCGCCGCATCTAGCGCCACTGCTGTTGACCCAAGGCAACAAAAGCCGCCGAAACCGCCTGCCCTGGCTTGGTCTGGGCTGGTTGGTGGCAGTATTGGCCTTAAGCGGCCCGGCGCTTTACAAGAAACCCCTGCCGGTATTTGCCAGCAGCACAGGACGGGTGCTGGTGATGGATATGTCTTTGTCCATGTATGCCACAGACGCCGCCCCCAACCGTTTGACCCAGGCCAGATTCCGCGCCACGGATCTGCTGGAGCAACTCAATGAAGGGGAAACCGCCCTGCTGGCCTACGCGGGTGACGCCTTTGTCATCAGCCCCTTGACCCGGGATCGCAACACCCTGCTCAATCTGTTGCCAACCCTGAGCCCGGCCATCATGCCAGTGCGCGGCTCCAATTTGGTCGCGGCACTGGAGAAAGCCAAGGAACTGCTCAGCCAGGGCGGTCACCTGCAGGGCGATATCATCTTGATGACAGATGGCGTCGGCAGCCGTCAGCTCAATGCCGCCAAACAGGCGATTGAAGGCAGTCACTACCGCTTGGGCATTCTAGCGATAGGTTCATCCCAGGGTGCACCGATAAGGCTGCCGGATGGGCAACTGCTCAAGGACAGCCGAAATGAAGTGGTAGTACCGGCCACCGATTTTGGTCTGCTCAGCGAGCTGGCAAGTGCCGGGAACGGTATTTTGGTGCCCTACAGCAACGACGGCAAGGATCTGCAAACGCTGCAGCAGTGGCTCGCCACCAGCTCGGATGCCACAGAAACAGATCTTGCCGGCGATACCTGGGTCGACCTTGGCCCCTATCTGGCGCTCTTGCTGTTGTTGCCGCTGCTCTTAAGCTTTCGCAGCGGCCTACCGGTGCTGTTGCTGCCCTTGAGTCTTGGCCTGCTTGTCTGCCCACCTAGCCAGGCGAGCGGCTGGGATGACCTTTGGCAAACCCGGGATCAGCAGGGAATGCAGGCATTCAAGCAAGAGGATTTTGCCACTGCCGCCGACAAGTTTGTTGACCCCGCCTGGCAAGGCAGCGCCCGCTACCGCGGCGGCGATTATCAAGGCGCGCTGCAAGCCTTCGAGCAAGATGACAGTGCCACAGGCTTATACAACCAAGGCAATGCCCTGATGCAGCTTGGCCAATATGAAGAAGCCATCAAGCGTTACAGTGACGCCCTGACAATAGTGCCCGATATGCAGGATGCCATTGACAATAAGGCGTTGGCGGAATCCTTGCTAAAGCAGCGAAAACAGCAACAAGATCAACAGAGCCAGGATAAGCAAGAGGATCAAAGCCAGCAGGATCAACAACAGAATTCTCAGTCCGGCAAGGATCAGAGTCAGGGCAGTCAGGACAGCGCCCAGGGTGACAACAGCCAGGGCCAAAACCAGGACAAAGAGCAAGGCCAAGACAGCCAAGCCGACCAAGGCTCAAGCAAGGACTCGCACCAGGGCTCAGATAAAGACGCTAACAAAGAAAATAGCGAGCCTTCCACTACCGACTCGCAGCAAAATGATGCTGACAATGCCACTGAGAAGGACGCCAAAGGCGATCAGAACCCGCAAAATGCCGAGGATAACACTGGCGCAAGCTCTGAGCCTGAGATGCAGGCTGCTTTGCCGCAAGAGCAAGAGCCGCAAAATGAGTCAAGCACAGCTGCAGGTCAAAACGGTGCTGGTCAGCAGGATGGCTCAGAGACTGATGCCGACAAGGCCAACTCGGCGAGCCTTGCCGAGCAACAAGAAGGGCCAAACGATGAACAGATTAAGGCACAAGTTGCCGCCTCGTCACTCGAGGACACCGAGCCCCTGCCCCCCGAAATGGAGCGGGCGCTGAAGGCATTGGTGGATGACCCGGCCACTTTGCTGCGCAACAAGATGCAACTCGAGTATCAAAAACGCCGCCAGCGCGGCGAGACACCCAAGGACAATGAACAGTGGTAACTAGACTTATTCCTCTATTGCTTCTGTGCCTGCTGCCGCTCAAGGCACTGGCACTGACTCAGCTTCAGGCCTCGGTCGATCGCAATCCCGTGACCGAGAGCGAGTACTTTATGCTGTCCGTGGTGGCAGATGATGAACTCGAAGCCCAGGCACTGGACACCTCGGCACTGTTGAAAGACTTTATCGTCGGCCGCACCAGCGTCAGTCGCAGTACCCAGATCATCAATTTTGATGCCCGCAAGGAAACCCGCTGGCAAGTGATGCTGGCCCCCAAAACCACCGGCCAGGTTACAATTCCGGCCCTGAGTATCGATGGCGTCAGCAGCGATGCCATCGAATTGAAGGTGATGCCGGCCGGTAGTCGCCCCGAGGCGCAAAAAAACCTGTTTCTGCGTACCAGCATCTCGGCCAAGGAAGCCTATGTCGGCCAACTGCTCACCTACAAGGTAAAACTCTTTTTGGCCGTTGAGCTGCAGCGAGGGGTGTTGTCGGCGCCTTCCATCAGCGGCGCCCAGATAAAACAGCTCGGCGAGGATAAAGAAAGCAGTGAAATCGTCAACGGCCGCCGTTTTCGGGTGATAGAGCGCAGCTACGGCATCATAGCCGATGAGCCGGGCGAGCTGGCGATTTCCGGTGCCAACTTCTCTGGCGATGTGCTGGTCGATACCCCAAGGCGGGGCATGTTCGCCTTTCAGGAAAGTCGCCCCATGCAGGCCCAGAGTGACAGCATGCTGGTCAGCATCAAGCCGATCCCGGCCGAATATCACGGCGACTGGCTGGTATCGGATCTGGTGATGCTCAAAGAGGAATGGGACGACAAGCAGACTTTTGAAGTGGGTCGCCCTATTACCCGCAACCTGACACTGCTGGCATCCAATGCCGATGAAACCAGCCTACCAGAGCTGAAACTGAGCTTGCCGGACAATCTCAAGAGCTATCCGGAAAAGGCGCAGCGCAAGACCTTCGTTCGCGACAACCAACTGGTATCTCAGCTGACCCAGACTATTGCCATAGTTCCCTCCAAACCGGGAAGCTATACCCTGCCGGAGATCAAGGTGCCTTGGTGGAATCCGCATTTGAAACAGCAGGAGTTCGCCCTGCTGCCGGCGCGTACTATTCAAGTGGCTCCCGCTGCCGATATGCCGCAGCCCGTCATCAACCCGCCGCAGGAAGAATCAAACCTCAGCGCCGGCTTCTGGCCTTGGTTGACCGCCCTGTTTGCATCACTGTGGCTGGCCACCTGTGTGCTGTGGCTAAAGGCGCGCAAACAACAAGCTATAGCGGCACCTTCAACAGTGTTGCAAGCTAAAGCAAGCGAAACCCAGCCGGGATTGGCTCAGGCTTGTCAGCAAGAGGACTTGAGCCAGGTGTTCAAGGCGCTGAAGCAGGAGCTCAGTGATATCACGGGCCATAGTGTCACACTCGATGAACTGCCTAAACTGGCCCCTGAGTTGGCCGCCGTAATCGCCAAGATTCAAGCCAGCCGCTATGGCAAACAAGGTGGCGATCCCGCTCAGTATTTCCCGGCGCTGCTGCAAGCCTTTGAGCGCTTCAAGAGCCAATACTCCGAGGCGGCTGATTCTGCCTCGGTGCTGGCGCCGCTGAATCCTTAATCTGCAGCTTCAGCCATAGCGTCTAATCGCTATGGCTGAGCGCTTGTCCGGGCAAAGTCCACAGTTCCCCCCTTTTTCAAGACCTTTAACAGCTGACTCTTTAAACAAACGGTTGTCCCTTCTTTTTCAACAGTGTGTTTACCCAGTTCCCAATATTGGAGCCACCACTTTTACCGCTTATAGTACTTAAATCCAGGCTAAATCGGGCTTGTAACCAAATTTACGTTCATGATATTTGCCAGAATGCCCTCAAGGCCATTAAGCTTAGCGGCAACAAAAATAAAACAAGCATGAAAATGTTCGATAGCTGGCGAAAGAAAAAGTCTGATGATGCGGTCATTTCTGACATGCTGAATAAACAAAGACGTTACGATAGCCTGGTCAGGGCGCTGCATGCCGATATCTACCGCTACGCCTTTTGGCTTTGCGGCGATCGTCATGTGGCTGAAGATATCACCCAGGAAACGTTTCTCCGGGCTTGGCGCTCGCTGGATTCATTGAAAGATGACAAGGCGGCCAAGGCTTGGTTAATCACCATTTTACGGCGGGAAAATGCCCGCCGCTTTGAGCGTAAACAGTTTGATTATGCCGATATCGGCGAAGAGCATTGGCAGGATCCCGGTTCCCAGAGCCAGGAAGAACATGCCGAGCACTACCTGCTCAGGCGTCAAATAGCCCAATTGGAACCCGAGTATCGGGAGCCTTTGTTATTACAGCTGATAGCCGGATTCAGTGGCGATGAAATTGCCCAATTGCTGGATCTAAACCGAAATACTGTCATGACCCGCTTGTTTCGGGCCAGGAATCAGTTAAAAGAAGCACTGGAACACTCCAAGGTCAGAGGTCAATCCAATGGATGAGCTGAAGTTTCGCCGCCAGGCCTATGGCGACCCCAATAATCAGGATCCCGAGTTTCTCGAGGCTCTAAGTCAAAACGAGGACAGTCAGGCGTTTGTCGCCGAACTCAAGGCACTCGATGGCAAGATAAGTCAGGCACTCAGAATTCCTGTGGCCGAAGATCTGAGCGAAAAACTGCTGCTGAAACAACAGTTGGCCGTACACTATCATCGACGCAAACGTACAGGCTGGATGCTAGCAATGGCCGCATCCGTCGCCTTTGTTGCCGGAGTCAGTTTCAGTCTCTGGCGCCAGGGGCCGGTGGATTTAGGACAACACGCCCTTGCCCATGTGCGCCATGAAACCATGGCCATGACCAGTAATGCCGATATCTCTTATCAAGCAATCAATGCCGAACTGGCATCGCTTAAGGGGTTGGGCAGTGCCAGATTCAATAGCCAACCTGGACGGGTGTTTTACAGCACCTTCTGCGATTTTCAGGGAATTGAAAGTATTCATCTGGTATTGGCCGGTGAACAAGGCAAGGTAACAGTGTTTATTGTGCCCGCTGAGCACAGGGTGATGCTCGCCGAAGCCTTTGCCGATAGCGAATACCGGGGAGAGGCGATAAAAACCGACTCAGCTTACCTGGTGTTGGTAGCCGAGTATCCTCAAGACCTGGACGCTATTAAAGAAGAAATAAAACAGAGCTTTATTTAAAGATTCAGGCTTTGCAATACCAAGTGTGAGACAGTGTTGCCTAGTAGCTGACTCATAGGTAAGCATGAAAAGCCTTGGGAAAGGTTGACCTTGAAAAGTTCACCGAACTAAACCAACTTAATCCTCGGCCGTAAATGCTGTTTTTAATATAACTTTTCAGTCTCTTGTCATATCCAGGAGAGGAAATCGGCCACCGGCTCTTTGGCGGCATCACAGCTTTGCGCCAGAAACAGCTCACCACAGGCCAGCGCATCGGTCAGGGCATTGTGGGCCGAATACGGCGGCAAATGATAGCGGCTACGGCAAGCGCCGAGGCGTAGACTACCGCTTGGCAGCACCTCTTGTTGCCGCTGCAGGCGGGTCTTTTCCAGCAGCAGGGTATCTATCACGGGAAGGTGCAGCTTAGTACCGTATGCCTGCTGACAAAGCCTGCTGAGAAAAGCGCAGTCCAAAGGAGCATGATGCATCAGTAAAACGCGCCCCTGACTTTGCCCTAACAGCCAAGGCAAGAGCTGCTCGGGCGCCAGAGCCCCCTGTTCAAGATGACTATCCATAATGCCGTGAATCGTGGCGCTCTGACCGACACTGCCGGCGATACTCACCAATTTGTGGCGGGCGCCGCTGAGCTCCAATCGTCCTTTGTTGATAGGCACCACACCTATGGAGAGGATCTGATCGCACCCCGGCTTAAGGCCGGTCATTTCCAAGTCCAGCGCCATTAAAGGCGCCTCTACCACAGGCTTGGATAACACTGGACTCAAGGCCTGGTAAAAAGACTTGAGAGGCTCTCTTGCCTGCCAGCAATGCCAGGCCAGGCGGGTTCTATGCAGCAAAGGCATTCTAGAAACTCCGGGTAAACTTGAGTCTCAGCGCCGCCTGGGCATCATGCACCACTTTGAAGGCATCCCTGAGTTGGTGGCGCATCAGCGAAGAGAGTGCCTGCGGCATCAGAAAATTACTTATCCCTTGGCCCTGGTCAAACTGACGCCCCTGATTGGCGAGCCGCATATGGGCAATAAATTCATGGGCATCGGCAAGATTGAGAGCATCTTTACGGCTTAAAAGCTTACTTTCCATCAAGGCGCGGATCCGTTTGGCGGTATTGACCTCTTTAATGCCGGCTGCCAAAGCATAAACCCGGGCGATATCATTGATAAGGGCGCTGCCCCTGTGTTTAAGGTCCATTCCCTTGACCTCACTGCCATCCCTGTCGAGTACAAACTTACGGAAGAACCCCAACGGCGGCGACTCACTTAAGGCGTTGCCGGTCAAGGCCGCCAGAAAGATATCGTTGTCTTTGGTCTGCGCCAGCACCTTATCCTGCAGTGCACCAAACAGGCTGTCCGGACCGTATACGGAGCGCATATCGAAAAAGATACTGGCATGCATCAAGGCCTTGGGCTCAGGGATGTTGACCCAGGAGGCAAACTTTTGCTGCCAGCTTGCCAGCGACAAACACCAATTGGGGTTTTGCGCCATGATATCGCCGGGACAATATACGTAACCACACTCATTGAGCCCGGCGCATACGCCCTTGGCCAAGGCCTGAAAGTAACCTCTGGCATGCTCATCCGGCTCTTCAGCCAACAATAATCCATTATCCTGATCCGAGCAGGCGGCCTGATCCTGCCGCCCCTGGGACCCAAATGCCAACCAGCAAAACGCCATCGGCGCCTCCCCAAGCAGCGCCTGATTGAGCTGAATAAGCCTGCGGGTAAGCGCATCGGTAACCGAAGTCAGTACCCGGCCAATCTCCTCGGCACGAGCATCGGCGCTGATAAGGTTTTGCAGCAAAAGCGGAATTTGCCGACTAACACTGATGAGACTCGGCAGATCTTTTTGCCGCTCTATCTCGCCAATCAACAACAAAGGTTGGGATGCCTGGCTACGCAGTATGTCAGTGCTGGTGATCATCCCCACCGGCTGACCTTGCTCCATGACCGGCAGATGGTGAATGTTATGTTCGCTCATCAGCAGCATGGCTTCAAATACCAGAGCCTGAGCCTCTATGTGCACAGGCTGGCGGGTCATGGCCTGAAATACGGCTTCATTGCCGCTAAGCCCCTCGGCCAGCACCCGATTACGCAGATCCCTGTCGGTAAGGATCCCAACCAATTTGTGATTATCCAGTACCAGTACAGACGACACCCTGTGCTTGCGCATCAACTTGGCCGCATCGGTAATGGAAAAGCGCTGTTCGACGCCAATGGGCTCATGGGTCATCAGAGTGCTGATCCGGCTGGTAGTGGTCAGATCCCTGGCCCGAAAACGCCCTTGATGGCGCAGCCGTTTGGCATAGGCTCGGTTGAAGAAACGATCGAAGTTGCGACACTCCAGACGCAGAGTGTCAAACAGCGCCGGCGGCACATGATAGACCAAGCCATCTTCAAGGATCAGTACCTTGTTACAGCTCTCTTCGCCCGACAGCAGAGAGGGAAAGCCGAAATAATCGCCCTCTCCCAGGCGGTCAAGCAGTTCGCCCTCTGCATCACGTACTTCAAAGGCGCCACTGCGAACGATATAGAGCATGGGATTAGCTGAGTCCAGCGGCACGGCTTTCATCGACTTGCTGTAATAGCCTATGCTGATGGCACGGCAACATTGCTCCAGTAAAGGGCGCGGCAGTTCATCGAAAGGAATTGTCTGTTGCAGAAAGTGGCGAATGGGCAGTAGTTCACTCTCATCCATGGGCGGCCTTTAAAGTTGGATTGACTCATCACAGTATTGCCCACTCTGAAGAGTACTGACTATCTGGCTTTAGTCGAATACCACCAGCCCTGAAACAGAAAGCCCACACCCCAAAGATGAGTATCCAACCCAAGCAAGATAGATAAAAAATCCCCCGACTAAGCGGGGGATCCTCTGTTTAGTAAGCACTTAAGTAAGGTGTTCATAACTCCTTGCAGCACTCTGGCTTACACAAGAACTGGCGTTCAGGGCACTGACTATCAATGTTCCTGCGCCGTGCCTGCACCTTTAGGGAAGCGAATAGATTCAACCATTTCCTGCACATGTTCAGGAACAGCAGCTGTCATCTTGGCAACGATAATCGCTACAACAAAGTTGATTATCATGCCAACCATGCCGATACCTTCCGGCGAAATACCAAATAACCAGTTCTCGGCATTATTGCCAGCCGGATTGATAAACTTGAAGTAGATGATATAGCCCGCAGTAAAACCAAGCCCCATCACCATACCGGCAATGGCCCCTTCCTTGTTCATCGACTTGGAGAAAATGCCCATCACGATTGCCGGGAACAGTGAAGATGCCGCCAACCCGAATGCCAAAGCCACCACTGCCGCCACAAAACCAGGTGGATTGATACCGAAGTAGCCTGCGATAACTACACCTACAGCCGCCGCGGTTCGGGCATAGAACAGTTCCTTCTTGTCTGAAATGTCCGGCATTAAGTTTTTCTTCAGTAAGTCATGGGATACCGAAGTTGAGATCACCAGCAACAAGCCCGCAGAAGTCGACAGCGCTGCCGCCAGACCACCGGCCGCCACCAAGGCAATCACCCAAGCTGGCAGATCGGCGATTTCAGGGGTCGCCAACACCATGATATCGCGATCGATATCCATTTCATTGTTGCTGTCATCGGTGAGGTTACCCTTGGCATAGTACATCTTGCCATCACCGTTCTTATCGTTCCACTTGATAAGCCCGGTGCTTTCCCAGTTTTTGATCCACTGGGGCGCCGACTCATAGGCAACACCGGTAGATTCAGGGCCATTGATGGTTTCTATCATGTTTACCCGGGAGAATGCGGACAAAGCCGGCACTGTGGTATACATGATGGCAATAAATACCAATGCCCAACCGGCGCTAATACGGGCATCTTTTACCTTGGGTACGGTAAAAAAGCGCACAATCACATGGGGCAGACCGGCAGTCCCCACCATGAGCGCTGCCGTGATAGCGAATACATCTATGGTACTCTTAGCGCCTTCGGTATATTCAGAGAACCCCAGCTGGGTTTGCAGGCCGTCGAGCTTTTGCAGCAGATACACCCCGGTATCGTTCCCGGCGGCATCTATCAGCTCAGCGCCAAAACCAATTTGCGGAATAATGTGGCCCGTCATCATCACAGAGATAAAGATGGCCGGAACCATAAAGGCGAATATCAGCACGCAGTATTGCGCCACCTGAGTGTAAGTGATCCCCTTCATGCCTCCGAGTACGGCGTAAAAGAACACCACTGCCATACCTATATACACCCCGGTGTCGACATCCACTTCCAGGAAGCGGGAGAACACCACACCAACACCACGCATCTGCCCGGCAATATAGGTAAAGCAGATGAAAATAGCGCACACCACAGCCACTACACGAGCCGCCTGAGAGTAATAACGCTCACCAATAAAGTCAGGCACAGTGAATTTGCCGAACTTACGAAGGTAAGGTGCCATACATAAAGCCAGCAACACGTAACCGCCAGTCCAGCCCATCAGGTACACGCTGCCGTCAAACCCCACGAAGGAGACGATCCCCGCCAGCGAGATGAAAGAGGCTGCCGACATCCAGTCTGCCGCCGTCGCCATCCCATTCATCACTGGGTGAACCCCACCACCGGCAACATAAAAATCTTTGGTAGAGCCGGCTCTTGACCAGATGGCAATCCCGATATAGAGAGTAAACGAGAGCCCCACAATTAAAAAAGTTAATGTTTGAACATCCATCGGCCCGCTCCTTAGTCTTCGTGTACGTTATATTTTTTATCTAAGGCATTCGCTTTGGCCGCATAAACGAAAATCAGCACTACGAACACATACATGGAACCTTGCTGGGCGAACCAGAAGCCAAGCTTGAATCCCATAAAATGAATTTCATTGAGAACGTCCACCAGTAAAATCCCACAACCGTAGGAAACAGCAAACCAGATGGCCAGCAGTCCCAGTACCAAGCGCAAATTTTCGCGCCAGTACCCCTTTGCCTTGTCATTGTTTTCAAAACCCATAGCGACTCCCCTGTGGTAATAATTATTAAGTCACAGTTAATCTAGCAACCGCCGGGAGCGCTACAATCAAGACCTTAGTCTAAGCCAAAATTTACACACCATTAACAACCAAAGTAAAACAAACATAATCAAAAGGTTAAGGCCAAAATCGCCAATTAAACGCTCGTTTATTTGCTACGAATCATTAGACCAATGTCGAAGTGATTTTCAAGATAATTTCCGTGAGGCGCTCACTATTCACCGACAAGATAAGCCATTAGCGACAATTACTACTGCATTAAATCCATCTAAAACTGCGGCGAAATGGGCTCACGATTAACTATGTAAAAAAAAGAGGCCTTTTGGCCTCTTGATTGTATTTAAAACAGTGTTGTAACTAGGGTGCTTCCTGGTTCAGGTAGAGGATAAGCGCCGCCAGCTCCTTGGGGTCTGAACTTTTCGAGGTGATCAAATATTTGCCATTGACCAACAGCGAAGGCACTCCCCGGATCCCGGAGAGCTGAGTCTGGGTATCATAATTAGCCAGTGCCAGCTTGCTGTCGGCCGAGCCCAAGGTTTGGTTGAGTTCTTGTTCATTCACCCCCTGCGCCAAAAAGAAGTCCTTTAACTGCTGAGGTCTTTCAAAAACCTGATGCTTCTCATGGATCCGATTAAAAATATTACCGTGCACCTGATCGGTAATCCTGAATTTCTGCGCCAGATAATAGGCTTCCTGACTGAGGATCCAGGAGGGGCGCCCGGCGCCGACGGGAGTGCGTTCAAAATCCAACTTACCCTTGAGCAGTTCAGCTGTCTGCTGCATCAAGGGATCCTTGTAGTAGCAATGGGGACAGTTATAGGAGAAAAACTCTCTGACTATGCCGCTCTTGGCTTCAGGGATCCCAGGCACCTTGATATAGTCGCGCCCTTCCTGAAAATCGGCCGCACTGACACTTAAACTACTGAGGGCCAGGAATATCAGCGGTAAGACTCTCACCATTTTGGATAACAAAGACATAGGCTTTCCTCTTGTTATTTTTTAGTCACGCTTTTTATTGGCAAGCAGCAATAAGGCTATCTGCCTCGGAGTACCTGTATTCAAACTCAAGCTCGCGGCAGATGAGAGAACCATCCACCCACTTACCCGTTCCATTATCTGTGGCAAATTCGGGCATCGCCAAACCGAGCGCTTTGGCAGCTGCCGGATAAAATTCTTGCCTGGTTGGATGACAAGGTGCACAAAGGTTATAGATGGCCCCGGGGTTAGCTGCGGTCAATAACTGCAGGCAAGCATTTATACAGTCATCGAGATGCACCAGATTCACCACGGCGTTTGCGCCGGGCAGCCCTGTCTTCCCAGCAAGGAAGCGCCCGGGGTGGCGCCCTGGACCGACCAAACCGGCAAAGCGAATGACAGTGACTTCAAGGCCTTCATTGGCAAGCGCCAGTATCTTCTGCTCAGCTGTTGCCAAGGTGGTGCAATAACTGTCCGACGAGACATCAACAGCTGTCGCCTCAGTGACTACACCTTGGGATTGGGGATAAACCCCTGAACTACTAATAAACAATAGACGTTTGATACGGCTTGCAGCAATCACAGGCAATAGACGCTCGAGAGAAGGTAGATAATCATTATCGCCGCGCCTGAGACCGGGGGGAATATTGAGTACCAGGGCATCACAGTCATCCGGCAACGAAGGTAAAAGAGCCGGTTCTGCAAGATTGAGGATCACGGCTTCCAGCCCCTCTTTTCTCAACAGCTCCGCGCCCTCCTCGGTACGCTTACTGCCGCAAACCTTAACCCCTCTGGTGACCAGTTCCCTTGCCAATGGCAAACCGAACCAACCACAGCCCCAAACCGCAATATGTTTCATCGCCCTACTCCGCTGTATACCGAGCTCAAGCATAAGACATATGAGAATAAAAACCAGAGGTGGATCTATGAATGACCAAAGTTTGGCCGCTCACGGCAAGAGAACGCGAGTTGCAAGCTACTCCAAGGCACTGAAATAGAAACTGATGCCAGCCCCGGTTTGCAGAGTTCTTGCGGCCCCCTCAGTCAGCTCTTCAGACTTGAGTACGGCTTCCACGCTAACCTCTTCGTCCATCAAAAAACGTAATTTAGGCTCGCTACCATCGTTTTTACAAGCCCAAACCTGAGGTTGCCGCACCTCTGATGTGGTCATCATCACCTTGCCGACGCTGTTATCAGACAAGCTCACCAAAGTGCCTGGCGGGTAAATCCCCAATACCTTCACCAACGCCGAAATCAGCTGCTCTTGATGCTTGCCAACCCGATTCTTAAACAGATATCCCAAAGCAATTTGCGGCGAGACTATCTCTTGACGAGCCAATTGGCTGTCATAGTCATTAGCCAGCGCGACTATCTGAGTGGTCAATGGCAGCTTGGCCAGCTTAAGCCTATCGGGATAACCTGAGCCATCGATAAACTCATGGTGATGCTTCACAATATGCAACACCTCATTACCAAACAAGCCACTACGTTTGAGCATGTCATAACCAAAATTGGGATGCATGGAGAGAAAGTTGCTTTCATGCTGACTCAAGGGGCTGCGCTTACGTCTGATGGCATCGGGCACCTTGAGTTTGCCTATATCGTGCAGAAGTGCCCCCAGAGCAATATCCCTCAGCTTGTCCTTGGACAACTCAAGCGAATGGCCAATCATCAAGGCCAGTACCGCAACTGATATCCCGTGCTGAGTCACGCTGGGAGTCCCTTCACCACTGGACACCAAGGCCAACTTGGGATTGCCAGACTCCAATAGATGGTTCAGCATTTGCTCGACTAAAGCTGAAGCTTCGCGAATGGCACCTTCAGGATCAGACACTAACTTACTGACTACAGTACGACAGTCATTAATGGCATTCAAAAAGCGTCCCTGGCTCTTACGTATCGCCTTGCGGGCAGAGGCTTTGGGATCCGGTTGGTTGTCCTTTGCTCGTTCTGTTGCTTGCTGTGCCTCGTTTTCCTCTTCAATTACATCATTAAGTAGGTCTTCGTCAGAGATTAAAATGACATAGGGCACACCGAGATTGCGGATCATCTCTATCTGACTGGCATCTTTGATTTCAATGCGATTGAACAAAAAGGGATGATCTGTCCAGGACAGCGGCAGTTTGACTGTGATGCCAGTTTGCAGGCGTGACAGAGGGAGATGGATCCTTTCAGCTTTGGCCACTCAAAGTTTCTCCAGAGAACAACTTGATAAAACAAGGTTTTAAAAAATGAAATCCAAGAATCTTAACTATAGACCATTGGAAACCAAACGTAAGAATGAAATGACAAATTTATGACAAAAATCGCTTGTTTGACAGTGTTTTAGTCGTTAATCCACCATGCATACAATTTTCTGTTCAGATTTCATCCGCCAAAGTCGCTAGTGATAACTGTCTAAGCCGAACGCTGCCAATGGGTCTCTGTTTTATATAGCAAATAACTGCCGAATCTGCCTTTTAAGTCACTCCAATTTCTCCTGTTTTTGCCAGTCGTTGAGATAATGGCGTAAATGCGCCGACTTGGCGAGATAGAGCAAGGACCAGAACAGGAATAAGGCATCCAACGCTAGATTCCAACTAAACAACCAATCGTTGTGACCAAGACGCTGAATAAGCAGCACGCCATCTATTCCCAGCAACAGCGCCAACCACCAGCGAATTTGTCGAAACAGTAGGATCAATGCCTCAAATACCCGTTTACGCTCGGCCAGGATCAAACCATAGATCAGCAAGGCGCCAGCGCCTGCGGCCAGAGACAATAGAAAGTCACTCTTTTCCGGATAAAACAACCGTACCAAAGCGGCCCTGTCGCTGGCTTGGGTCAGAGATGCAACAAACACACACCAGCCGCGGGCCAAAAACAGCACTATGATGTAAAGCAGTAACGGCGGCTTGATATGGCCATCATTGTCAAGCCAGCGTACATGTTCAAATTTAAGCAAGGACATAATCCCATCATTGTGACTCACCCAGACAAGGCCTGGCACAGCCATGGTAAAAATAACCGAAAGCGTTCACACTTGTGACTGACTCTGTTTTTAAGCAGCGGGATACGCCTCTCCCATAAGCTGTCTCAATGAGGCGATCTGAGAGCGCGTCTCGACCAGCCATCTTACGAAATAATGAGGTGGGTCCTGTGGCAACACAATTCAAGTATGTGGCGCAATAAATAGAAGCCAGAAGCAAGCTGTTTGGCTATTTTGACTCTAAAACCTTAAGAGTCCCATATCCCCCCGGATTGGTTGCCACTGAGTGAAGGTAAAAAAAGCCCCGCTGCTTGGCGCAACGTAGTTCACTTAAGCGGAGCTGCCTTGTGATTAACAGGATATCGGGTCTTTGATATTTTTACCGCCCTAGGCCGATTTGGCTTAGGGC
>NZ_JBKORL010000019.1:0-31900 GCF_047314525.1 Shewanella sp. BJSY2023SW007
ATGTTTGTTTGGCGACTACAGAGTATCACCAACAGGCAGTTGATCTCTCCTCACCGTTTAACCATGAGTGGTGCACTTATTATCTGAATTCGGGATCATCTCATACTAAAAGCGATGCAAGACAGCAGCCCTGAATTGGCTAAACGCCGAGACAAAATCTGTGCTGAGGCAAAGTAACCGCAGAAGACTGTTTAAGTCTCAGAGCTAACTTGCCTGAAAGCAGACGAAGTCAGAACTTGAACAGATGCAACTTTTTGTAAGAAAGAGCAAAAGTCTTACAGACGAATGAAAAGTACCGTGGTACGTTCAGGATCAGTGGAACACTTGTTCTAAACAATCAGCCCCTTAGGGGACAGAAGGAACGCTGGAATCCTAAATCCATGGGCGGTAGCGTGTGCAAAAGCAACGTAATCAGCTACCAAGAATGAAGTACACAATGAAGTACACAATGAAGTACACCTTGCCCTGAAGGGAAGCGACTCGCATCTGTCGATTCTGTAGCAATAACTCGAGGTTCAATAAAACTGCCTGAGACGCGGAAGTGCCTTCCTCAACGCCGCCAAGATACGGCTCCAACCCATGCGCTGCACCCACGGTTGTCCATCGATGTTGACGTTATAACAATCGATTCGGTCACTCCGGTACAGTTCTATGCGATGATCTATGCGATGAGTCATCGGCGTGCCTGAATCGAAGTCTGTGATCTCAATGATACGTCTAAGTTCAGGAAGGTTTGTTTGAACAACGGGATTGGCACCGTCGAGCTGCTTTTGTTCTCTGTCGGCCTGCGTAGCAGCTAAATAAGCTACCTGCTGTTGGTACTTTTTGGTTCGCCGATACATAAATCACCCCCTTTCTTAGAAGGTAGAACAAGCTTACAAGGTAAGCTACCTTGCAAGGTCTCACTATTAAAATGTTATAAGCCAATGGAGATTTAGGTGTGGATTTGCAGGATGTAACTAAAAACCAACACTTTGTTCCTCAAGTAGAGCAGAGGCTTAATGCAATTAACCCATTAGCTAAAGAAGAAAATCAAAAGATATACTCATTCAGTCTGGAAGATCGAGAATCTTATGCAATAAACCTAGATTCAGAGAAAGGTTTCAAAATATCAAACACTCTAAGCTTAAACGATGTATTTAGTTTCGACGTTCTAGAAAAAGAAGCTGCAAGATATAACTTTGAAAAGTTATTTCATCAGTATGAAGCGAGCATCAAGACAAATACAGAAAGTTTGATTTCTAAGCTACCTAACGCTGGGGTAGATATAAAGTCTGAAATTTTAAATATATTCATTTCTAAATTTCTTAATTTTATTAGAAATCCATACTCGATTAAAAAGATATTAAATACCTTCCCTCAGCTTAGGGAGGTTCATCCAACTGATCCTATCCATTATAAAAACTTTGAACGAGTACTAAACGGTAGAAAGCCTCAACAGGCATACCTTTGTGAGCAGTTGGGAGTAACAGAAGGAGAGTATGCGGACTGGCTGTCTGTAATATTTCTTTTATTAACGCCGTTAGAGAAAGACCAGCCAAATTTTCTAGAACAAGTTGTAAAAAGACTATATGAAAATCCAGATTCATTCATCATGGTACTCATATATACCTACGATAATAAAACCTGTCTACTTTCTGATAGAGGTTACAGTATCCCTCTACCCGAAAACGACCATATGGCGTGGGATTTTAATCTGTATTCTCATGGATTTATAAGGTATATCTTTGGAAATCTAGATCTACTTGCTCCAGCGACTGCCCCTAAGGAGCTTGTTGAAAAGTTTAAGGCAGGGCCTAAATCTATTGATGTACATAATATAGTCAATGACCTGAATGCACTAGAGCAATACAATAAACACGTAGTGTACCAGTGCAACAGAAATGTATTTAATTCTAGTTCTGAGTGCTATGGCTTATAACAAGTTGCTGCACTCGGAAAAATTACTCGCTTCGCTCCTAATTTTCCGGTGAGCGAGGCGTTAGCTGTACAAGGAGGTTTCATTGGCAGATTACATAAACAAGAATATTCTAAGCCAAGCTTATATTCACATTGAATCAGAAGTTGCTGAAAGTGAGCAACTACTTGAAGAGTTCAAGCAACTGATCACTGAGTTTGCTAGAAGCCGTGTGGATTTCTTTTTATCCCCAGATGCACCTATAGAAGTCGATTTTGAAGAAGGCTCTCTAATAGCCAGAATTACGGTTTTAGGCACTATAGGACTATTGCTTCAAGGTATTGCCAATTACAAAAACTTTAGAGAAGGGATCCAACTAATTTATAGCGATGCAAAGCGTGTTACAGATTATGTAATATCAGAAGGTGTTTTTACCGCTGGCTCAAGGCAACAAAATGTTATTAGACTTGAAGCACGTGTAGGTATTATTGGCTCGATTCAGAAGGTAATAAATCAACTTGAAGGAATTAAATCAGGTGCAAACGGCAGAAAGTTAGCATCTGACCTTGTTGATAAATTAATAGATTCAAATAAAGAAATAGAGAAGTTAATATCAAACTTGGCTACTGAATCTGATATAGAGCTTGTAAAGAAAGGACTTTTGGAAATAGTCGATGAAATGCCAGAAGAGCCTCAGCCACCAAAAAACAAAATTAATGAAGTAGCCGCGGTGAACTCATATAGAAACCAAAAGAAGAAACTCAGAATTAGGCTATCAAGTACAGCTAACAAGCCAATACAATAACGGGACTGCTAACAGCTTGCTCAGTTCCGCTTCGCTACACATTTTAGCAAGCTATTATCAGCCCCTGATTGGGGCGTTAAACTCTCCCCATCAACTCTCGCCGCTCTTCCGGCGAGAGTTCCTTTATCTCCTTATAAGCCGCTCTACCCTGCTTTCCTTCATGACTTCGCCAACCTCAGTTCCCACCCCCAACAAAGCCGCTGTAGTAATCCCAAGCTCCCGCCTCACCTGCTCTATATCCAAATGTGCATAGGTGCTAGCAGCGATACTAATGTCACTGTGGCCTAACAGCTTACTGGTGGTTTGCCCGTGGTTTCAACATCAGCCGCCGAGCATCACGCTCCAACTGGTGATCGACCGACGCAGATCATAAATGGTGACACTTTTGCCCTTGCCTTCGCCCGCAGTCCCGCTCTTTAAGTTATCCGGTCCTAGAAGCTGCCCTGACTGGATTTTTCGGTCACACCGCCTGTAAGGCCGTTATCTGCATAAACATCATTCCAGTATTACTGGCCTATATCTATCCCATTGATTGTACAGGGTCTTCAACTCTTGTAAAATCCGGTAGCAAGCTTGAGTGCGGGCTACTTTTGTGGTCACTGGAAGGAAAATCGGTAAATGGAATTAGTCAGCTCTTCGCATTGCGCAGCATCTTATGCTGCTACTCCATCTGTAATTGTCGATGTCATATTCGGTGCACTTTTCGATGCACTTTACCGGGCATCTTGCAATCCATTTTGTTCCACACCTTCCGGCGCACTATCGACAGCGAATCTAGCCAAATCCAGGGCCTGTGTCCCCCCTAAGCCCAACGTAATCAGAAGGATAAAACTACAGCGTTAAGCATCTGCAGTGGCCAACAGGCTTAGTAACTATACCCTACAATAAGTTGTTTATATTATGTCCCAGTTTATAGAATCCCTTCCCGACTACTTTAATACTGTTAAAAACAGTGACGGCTTTCCTGAGAAATTCATCAACGACCTTTTCCTGATTGGTAAATGCAGCGCCGATACCGACTGCGTGAAAGAGATCCGCCAACTGCTGAAACTGCATGCGAGCCAGGATATTCAGAATGCCTTCAAGTGCCGCAAGAAACTGATTAAAGGCGAGAAAGAGCCGGATATGAGAGATGTCTTCTGTGTCCTTTGCGAATATGCCAGCCTGTCGGCCGAGCTGGATGTCGATTACCTCTATGCCAGGCTTGGACATACCATTATAGATATTCGAGCCGGTCAGTCACTGGAGGCACTCTGCGAGCGCCCCGAGCTGTTGGCGCGTTTCCCCTCGGTGACTTTTCTGGCCATCGAAGACGTGCCCTTTTGTGGACAACGGTTGCCGGAAAGTATCGGTAGCCTGCCACTGCTTGAAAAGCTCAACATTGAAGGCGATTACAAGACACTGCCCAAGAGCATTGAAAAGCTAAAGAAACTACAAGAGTTTAAAATTGACTCTGTGCCACTGGAAAGTCTGGATCTTGATTTTCGCCAACTGACAAGCCTCAGCAGCCTAACCTGGTACGATACCCCTATCTGCGGCGCCGAGCTGTTTGATTTACCGGCCGGATTGACCAAGATTGATTTGGCGTTAGTCCCGGATTTACAACGCCTTGGCACTAACTTGGATAAGCTGCCACAGCTGCAACACTTAAAAATCTCATGCTGTCCCCAACTTGCATCTATTGATGAGCAACTGACCTTAGCCAACCTCAATAAGCTGACACTATGGAAAAACCCGTTATTGAGTTCAATCCATGCCAATACGGTGCTTGGCAATCAAAAAACATCTTTCACTAATGGCATAGATATCCGCTTTGCCCCAAAGGTATATGAAGATATAACCCGGCTTAAAATCCAAGAAAAGAAACTGCTGGCATTGGTCTGTGAGCATGCTGCATGTTTTCCTAATCTCAAAGAGTTGCACCTGGGTTATACCAGAGACTTAACCGGCATTCGCTTCCCTTTTGAGGCGTTTTCGCAACTGGAGAGCATCTGGGGGGCAGATTTCGGCGACGACGGCTTCTGGGATGAACTGCCTCTATGTCAAAGCCTTAAAAATCTTAGTTTTAATTCGACCAGCTCGGAAACCATACCCGAGTCGTTTAAAGAGATAGCGGCGCTGGACAGCCTCAGCATAATAAACGGCCAAAAACTCACCATAGATGCGTCATTGTTGCCACGAAACATCAAAAAGTTGGAAATCGACCGCTGTCATCGCCTTATTGCACCGACCAGGCTACTAACCCTGGATGAACTCATTCTAAGCCATTGCCCGGTGGACAACGAACGGCAGCTGTTCAGCAATATTTCTACAGCTGTGATGAAATACTACCCTGACGATGACACGCCGGACACGGAGGAAGAGCTGTCTCAATACCTGTCTCAGCCAGAGCGACTCACCTCCTTCACCACTAGACTGGCGACAGCTAAAATCGCCGATCTATTAATGCATTGTCACAATCTAGCGTCGCTCAATATTGACCCAGCCCAAGTTGAGACTGAGCTTGAGGATAGGGATGGATACGCAGACCAAAGGGAGACTTTACCTGGCTTGAATTGCCCCGCCGTTACCCAGTTGACCTCGCTGGAGCTGCACAATACAGACGTCGTTACCCTTGGCCCATTGCTAACGAGTAGCCCCAAGCTTGAGACAGTTAAACTCAACAAATTCGACGATTTCCCCGCCAATGTTTCACTGCCACGGCTGAAAACCCTGTTGATTTCACGCAGTGATCTTAAAACCCTGGGTTCACTCGATGCGCCGGCATTGGAAACCTTGAAACTGGCCCTGTGTTATGAGTTTGGTCTGGAGGCCACCAAGGCCCTGGTGAAATATACCCGCTTGCATCACCTTAAACTGATGGGAATGCACAAGAGCCTGGATCATTTCCCCATGGAGCTGAAAGCACTACCGTTAAAGCGGCTTTCTCTGAGAGGCGGCGATATCAAGGTTATCCCTGATTTTATCGGTGAGTTTACCGAGTTGGATACCTTATCTCTGGAGGACTTTGTCACTGAGTCTCTGCCCGAGTCCATGTTGGCGCTTGAGAAACTGGAACGCTTGAGTATCGATTGCTGCAAATTCCTTAAACCTATCCCTCCCAGCTTCAGAAAGCTCAAGCTGAAAGTCCTTTGTTACACCATAAGCAAATTCGGCGGTTTCAACATGAACCCCAAGTTGTATCAAAACTTACTGACCCCGAATTACACCGAGCAGACCAAGTATCTCGACGATTAAGCCGAGCAGACCAAGTATCTCGACGATTAAGCCGAGCAATTGCAAAAGCGTGTCCGAATCACTCTTTGATTAAGCCAGGCAAAGAGTGATTCGGCGCACTCATGCCGACTCGAGTCGTAATCTCCCGTACTCAAAACGATAAAGATGATCGGCCAATCTGGCCGTTTGATGTTCGCAGTGGGATACCATCACCAGGGTACAATGACCTGCGAGGCGTTTTATCAAGGCTTCAATTTGTGCAGTAGCTTCGGGATCGAGTGAAGAGGTAGGCTCATCGAGCAATAAGATATCCGGCTCAAAAACCAGGGTGCGGGCCAGGCAAAGGCGCTGCTGTTGCCCGCCGGATAAGGTTGAGGCCGGTGCCGACAGGCGATCTTTGACCTCATCCCACAATGCCGCCTGCTTAAAGGCTTGCTGCATCTGTTTCAGCGCGGCCTCCCCCTGCAGGTTACCGACCACTTTCAAGGGAAGTAACAGGTTTTGCGCCACACTGCCGGGAAGCAGCTGCGGATGTTGAAACACCATGCCGACTTTGCGGCGCAAATAGGGTAACTCTGTAGTTTTCAGTTGATTGACCGAAAGCGGCTTATCTGCCACGCAAAGCGTTATCTCACCCCGGGTGCGACTATGTTGATATTCGTCATTGAGGCGATTGAGCGCCCGTAACAGGGTGGTTTTTCCCGAGCCTGACGGCCCGCTGAGCACATTGATCCGCCGCCGATGGATCTGCATGTTGATGTTTTCGAGTGCCGCTTGTTGACCAAAATACACACTGAGGTTAGACACTGTGCCCGCGACATCCGCAGCCTTTGATAACGCCATACTAATGATTCCTTCCGGGAAAACGTGTCACCCAGTTGGCCATGGAAAATACCGTGGCAGTTAAACACAGGAGTGTCAGCGCGGCACCAAACGCCATCTGCAATTCGGCCTCGCTCTGATACTGGGCACTGTAATAAAAAATCGTAAAAGGCAGGGCTTCAAACCGTTCAAAGATCCCGCCAGGTAACCCCGCATTGGCAACGGCGCCGGTCAGCATGATCACCGCGGTATCTTCTGCGGCCCGGCCGATGGCCAACATGATGCCGCCGCGGATCCCGCGCTCGGCCTGGGGCAACAATACAAAGCGCAAAGCTTGCCACTGTGTCATGCCGAGCGAGAGTGCGGTTAAACTCAAAGACACAGGCAGCGCCTGCAGAGCCGTGCGGGTAGAAACGGCCAGATAGGGAATGATCAACATCGCCAGGCAAAATGCCGACAGTGCAAGACAGGTGTTGGCAGAAGGCAGCAAGGTGTTGCGCAGTAACAGAATAAGGGTAAAGCCAAACAAGCCCATCAATATAGAGGGAACGCCTGCCAGGATATCGACCGCCAGCTCCAATAGCGCCTTTGCCTTGGATGTTTTCGCCGTTGCCAGCCAGATTCCGGTTGCCAGTCCGGGCAGCAAGGCGATCATCAAAGCACTGGCAACCACCGCCAGGGTGCCTACACAGGCAGGCCAAATCCCATCCCAGATAGGCGCCTGTCCCAAGAAACCTTTTAAGGGTTCAGTATCACCAAAATAGAGCGACAGGCTGAGCGTGGGAACGCCTCGATATAGAATAAATCCCAGCAGTGACAAGAGACACAGCAACAGCATGGCGCTGCAGAATAAACACCAATAATGGAAACACTTGGCTTTCAAGACCCTGAACCCTCGGTGATGGCCTTGGCAGACGAAGTCATATAGCGGATCAACAGAGTCACCAGCACACTGATAGTGAGCAGCAACAAACCGGCGGCAAACAGTGAGTTGTACATGGCGCTGTCATTTTCCGTGGCCAGCACCAAGCCAATATGCGCCGTCAGGGTGCGAACCGAATCAAATACACTGTCCGGAAGCTGCGGCGCATTGCCGGCCAGCATCAAAGGCAGCAAGGTATCGCCTATGGCCCTGCCAAAACCGAGTAAGGCGGCGCTGGCCATGGCGCGGCGGGCATTGGGTAATACCAGATGATACAGGGTTTGGAGATCGCTGAACCCCAGAGAAGCAGACACCATTCTGAGTTCTTTGGCCAAAGAGCGACATTGACTGTCCAACATCATCACCATCACAGGCAATATCAACAGCACTATTACCAGAGTGGCACTGATGAGGCTGAACCCCGAACCGGTTCGAAAGGTTTCCCGGATCAGCGGCACCAGCAAAAACACAGCGGCCAACCCATACACCACGGTCGGGATCCCGGCCATCAAGCGGATCAGCGCCCGGATAAAACGCGCTGGCATTCGATAGCGAGGTAATAAACAAAACCCTGTGATGCCAAGGGCGATAGGAAATGCCAACAGTAAGGCCAGCAGTCCCAACAAACCGGAGCCGACAATCATGGCAACTATGCCAAATTGCCCCTGCTCCGGTTGCCAGTGTAACGACAACACGCTGGTTTGCGGGTTGAAAAACACCGGCAATGCAAACCACATCAGAAACCCAAACAGCAGCACTATCAGCAACAATACTGATGCGGCCAGAAGTTGCAGTATCCGCTCAGCGGAGATCTGTGTGGTCATGAGTCATTAATGTCCGACAGGAATATATCCGGCTTCACGGATAAATTCAGCGCCGTCTGGGCCATAGATATAGTCAATAAACGCCTGGGTCAGCCCCTGAGGTTGTCCCTTGGTATTCATATACAGCTTACGCACTACAGGGTATTCGCCGGAAGCACAGGCTTCATTGGTGGGCAGCACATTATCCAATATCGGCGCTTTCACTGTCTGATCGATATAACCGACACTGCTGTAACCTATGGCACCGGGATCGCGGGCAATCGCAGTTTTCATCGCACCATTGGAAGGCACAACATTGGCCTGAGTAGAAACCGGCGACTTATTCAGCAACTTTTTAACGAATACCGAGCGGGTACCGCTGGCTTCATCACGGGTGAAAATATTGATCTGCCGATCTTCACCGCCCAGGCTCTTCCAGTTGGTTATTTTACCGGAATAGATATCCATCACCTGTTGCGAGCTCAGCTGTTGAATGGGGTTGGCCGGGTTGACAATAACCGCAACGCCATCGATGGCAAATGGGAAAGAAAGCAGACCGTATTTCAGTTCGCCCGGCTTCAGAGGACGGCCGGTATTGCCGATTTCAACCAGTCCCTTGGCAACCTGCTGCGCACCCACACCACTGCCGCCACCGGCAATAGTAATGCGAATGTCGTTATTGGCAGACATAATGGTTTTTGCCGCCTGCTTCATCACAGGGATATGCGCGGTACCACCGGCAATGTTCAAGGTACCGGACAAGTTTTCAAAGCGATCGAGCTCAGACGCCATGCCAACAGCAGGAACCGCCAGCACAGAGCATAATAACAACTTGATAAATCTGAATTTAAGTCGCATGTCATTTCCTTTGGAATGCACATGAGCCGAAACAGTCAGCCCAAATAAATAGGTATGGTTCGGTGCCGAGCCACACGGCGCGCAATGATAACAATCACATCAAATCAACCTTTTGACTCAAATCACAAATAAACCCAACAAAAGTAACCATCCTAAACGACAGAAAGCTATGACAATCAGGAACAAACAACCGAAACCGAGCTCAGAATGATTTCCATACTGGCGCTACAGCTCAATATGCTGCCGTTGGCCGAAACCACCCTAGCTGAGTTGAGCCGCTTGAACGACAGTTTTCTGCCGCAGTATGCCCATGTCTTACGTCTCGGTGGTAAAGGACAGCAGGCGCTTGAAACCTATCTGGATTACCTCGGCAAATATCCGCAAGACTTGCAGGTATGGTTGAAACTGGCGTTATTTATGCGCGCAGTGCAACAAAATGAAGCCGCCATCACCGCATTTTCCAGAGTCCTGGAGCTCGACCCGAATAATCTCAGCGCCAAGCAGGGATTAACCGAACTGCAAACCCAGAATTAGCGAAGATACAATCAAGCCCCATATGTGCTCTGCGTCGGCTTACAGGATAGGGTGCAAGGCATGATTCGCAGCAAATGGCCCAAGCCCTTTGCAAGTGGTGCGCCTTCCCCAGGCCGTTTCATGCGGCCTTTCTTTTCCCCTTTCGCCACCGTTATAATGCCCCGGCAAATAAGCGCAGTTCCGGAGAATAAAACTTGAATCACAGCTATATTCCACTCGATCAGTATCGCCGTAAATGGATCTTCAACCATAAGGATCTGCCGGTCAGTGACCTGGATAAGACGGCTATATTGCCGCTGGATCAAAAGAGCGCCATGGAAGTGTGGAATCGCTGGATAAGCAACAAAAGCAGCTGCGCCGAAGACTTTACCAAGGGCGATTGGGCCAGCCGCAGCTCCACCTGGCACCAGACCGAACACTGGCAAAGCCATTGGGACAGCGAAGACAACAGCCTACCGGAACCTTTGGCCGACTTCATCGATTGGCCCGCGGATGCCCCTGTATATTTCTGTTATGAAAAGTATCAGGTGATCCAAACTCGCTGGGAAATCTTTGCCCGTAACTGGAAATGCTTTCTGTTTTTCGACGATGGTCCCTTACTGATAAGCCCCAAACACAAGCAAGCCGTTTGGTTTAGTCAAGATGGCAACTTCAAAATGGGTCTACGGGGCTAAGGAAGGTTTTTGGCAAACATTCAGTGAACAAGAAAAACCTTGCCGGTTCAGCCACTCAGAACGACCAATATCAAGAGAACAAGATGAAAAAAATAACCTTAACCGCTCTATTGTTGGGCTTATCGCTGTCTGCCACTGTGGATGCCCGTGAAATTGCCGGTGAAAATATTCCAGAGACCCTCAGCATTCAGGCGGCAACGCCGCTTAAACTCAATGGAGCCGGGGTACGCAGCAAGTTCTTTATGGATCTCTACATAGGCAGTCTCTATCTGCCAACACAAGCGACCACAGCAGCCGAGGTATTGGCGCAGCCTCAAGCGGCGGTCAGCTTGAAAATAGTCTCGGGTCTTATCACCGCAGATAAGATGCGCTCGGCGATAACTGAAGGTTTCGATGACGCTACAGGCGGCAAAACCGAAGCCATACAGGCCGATATCGACCGATTTATGAGCCTGTTTCAGGAAGAAATCAAACAAGGCGACAGCTTCCTCCTGTATACCAGCCAGGAAAACGGTGTCAGTGCCTACAAGAACGGTGAGTTGCAAGACACCATCACCGGAGAGAACTTTCGCCGCGCGCTGCTGAATATCTGGCTCGGCGATGAACCGGCGCAGAGCAGCCTGAAAAAAGCGATGCTGGCCGACTGAATTCCTCAGCCAGAGAATCACTCAATCGAAAGGGAGAAGTTGCCCGCCACGGCGGGCAAGTCAATCAAAAACGATAGCTGAGATGAACAGCGCCTGCCAGATAGTTATCCAACTCGCGCTTAATCTCAGGTTCACTCAACTCAAGTTCCGGGTTGATGAAGTAACCCACATAGGCGTTGAGATTGAATCCTTGTCCCAACTGCCAGCCCAAACGGGCAAAACTGCTGACTTCGGTCAGTTCCAGCGTTTGCTCATTTTCCCCAACCAAGATCCGCTCGGTGCGATGGGATGCTCCCAGCCCCAACTCCATATCCGGTGAGATCCGATAACTGAACTCTATCCCTGCCGGACCGGTAAAACCCGCCTGAAACGGGTTACCCACCCGCCATCTATCACTGAGTTGCCAATCGATAAGCAGATAAGGAACCGTACGCACCTCACTGATATCATTAAGATATGCAATACCAAAGCCCAACATATTACCCGAGTTGAACCTGTGAATGGCACCGGCTATCACACCATAACTTTCGGCATCCGAAGAGGAGACTTCATCACTGTAGGCATACTGTAACTGAGGCGTTAGCATCAAGCTCCAGTGTCTATTCAGATTATATCTCAGGCTGATGGAAGCCGAATAACGCTGGGCCGAGTCAAACTGGCTGGCAGCAAAAACTCTATCGGCAACACTATTGCCAGGTAAATCGGAAAAATCCCAGTCCAGTTTGTCATACCCCAGGCTGACACCCAGCCCCCAACGTTTATCCAGTTGCCAGTCAGCCCGCGCTCCCAGAAGATAACTGCGACGCCCCAGTTCCCCGCCACCATCAATATCCGAGTCAGCATTTTCAAAAGTGGCCAAACTCAGGCTATAGCGGGATGTCGAAGCCTCTGCGGCAAGCAACCCTGCACTGGCACTCAAAGTGCTCAGCAAGATAACTGTAGCCGTTTTGTTCATCTCATGTCCTTTTGCCGTTCAAATAAAAACTCAATTATAACCGTACGCTACCCCAACCTATGCGCTTTAAGAAACAATCCGGCCGTCTCAACGCAATAATCCCTGTGCTGCGCCTCGAGTTGCCCTGTGTTCAGCCCCAACTCTTTTCTGAGCCGCAGCTCACCAAACAACATTAGGCTCAGCCTCACCGCGGCCTGACGCTTGTTGCCGAAGTGGTACCCGCCATGACGCTCAACCTGAGTAAAGAAGTCCACCAGCAACCCCAACATATACTCAGGACCGGCATCAAAATAGAGCTGTGCAGGTTCCGGATGGGTATCGACCTGGGAAACACAGGCGCGATAAACCGTAATGGCATCCTCACTGACGATCAGCTCGCCGAAGTACTCGGCAAACACCGCCAGCGCCTGCTCGGGCCGGGCAGCGTCGGCCAATAGTTCTTCGGCAACCTGACGCACCACACATTTGGACTCGATAGCCGCCACAAACAGCTCATCCTTACAGCCAAAATGAGCGTAAACCGTTTGTTTCGATACCCCGGCAGTCTTAGCCACTTCATCCATGCTGGTATGAGGAAATCCCTGGGCGCAGAAGAGTTCGATAGCGGCCTCCAGTATCTGAGCCCTCTTCTGTTCGCTACGCGTTAATTGCTGATTATTCATAACTTTATGACTTACACCTTGTTCGGCAACGTCTTGAAAGGCATTAGAGCACAAAATAGACTAGACAGTCCAGTTCAGCCAAATTAGACTAGCAAGTCCAGTTTAACTTATTGCTAACAAGCGGCGATCGGCATAGGGAGAAGTCATTGCAACAGCGCATCAAGGAAGTTAAAAAACCAAACGCTTCAGGGCCGAAAATCAAATTCACCCAGCCCCAAGGTTCGGGCCGCAGCGCGCTGTTGGCAGCCCTTACCTTGATGTTATGCCTATCCGCCTGCCATCCACAGCCCGTTGAGCAAAGTGAAATCAAGCCCGCAGTGGTCAACAGTGCCAATCTTGTGCTTAAGCCTAGTTATACCAAGTTACAGCAATTCAGTGGCAGTATCAGAGCCGGTAATACCACGGGCATAGGTTTCGAGCTCCCAGGCAAACTGCAAAAACTTCTGGTAGATACTGGTGACAGGGTCAAACCCGGACAATTGTTGGCACAGTTGGATAGCAGCTTACTGGAAGCCGAGCAAACCGAGTTACTGGCAGCGCTGGATCAGAATCAAGCCGATATCTCGCTGGCCCGAGCAACATTAAAACGCTCACTGGAGCTCAGTGCCAAACAATATCTTTCCGAGCAGCAACTCGACGAGCTCAAAGGCAAGCTGGCCAGCCTGGAAGCCGGGCACGCTAGGCTGGAAGCCTCACTGAAGGCCAATGAACTTAAGCGACAGAAATCGCTTCTCATCGCCCCCTTTGCCGGGGTGGTAGCCGCAAGAGAGCATAATCTCGGTGAAGTCATTGCCCTGGGCAGCCCGATATTTACCCTGGTGCAGAGCGACAATCTGCAGGCTCTGATAGGGGTGCCGCTGAATATTGCCGAGCAGTTGCAACCCGGTGTCATTCTCAAGCTCAGAGTCGCCGAAAACTATTACCAAGCCAAATTAAAAGGGATCAGCGGCCAAATAAATCCCGTCACCCGCACAGTGCAACTCAGGTTCAGTATCGACTCTACCTCTGAAACCACACCTATCAATGGCGAACTGGCTTATTTGCAGTACCGCCGTGAAGTTCTCCGTGAAGGCTACTGGGTCCCGGTGTCGGCGCTCACCGACGGTATTCGCGGTCTGTGGAATCTGTACGTGCTCAAGCAAGATGCCGATGAGTTTAAATTGCAGCGCCGCGATGTGGAAATTCTCTATACCGAAGGCGACAACGCCTTTATCAGCGGCGCTATCAGCCCGGGAGAGCAGTTTGTCACCACGGGCCTGCACAAACTGGTTGCAGGGCAAAGAGTCGTGCCAGGCGCCGCATTGGCGGTTAGAGGTGGGCAATGAACCCTCTAATCAAGGCTTTCGTCGAGAATGGTCGCCTCGCCAGCCTATTGATTGCCCTATTGCTGGTTGCCGGGCTAGGTGCCATTTCCAGCCTGCCACGCACCGAAGATCCCCATATCACCAACCGCTTTGCCTCTGTGATCACCAACTATCCTGGGGCTTCCGCCGAACGGGTCGAGGCTCTGGTAACTGAAGTACTGGAAAATGAGTTGAGACGACTGGAAGAGCTCAAGCTTGTCCAGTCCACCTCAAGACCCGGGGTCTCGGTGATTCAACTCGAGCTCAAAGATACCGTAACAGCAACCGAACCAGTCTGGTCGAGAGCCAGAGATCTGCTGGCCGATAGCGTCGGCCGCTTGCCACAGAGTGTCAATCCGCCGGTGCTCGACGATCAGCTGGGTTACGCCTATACCGCCATCATAGGCCTGGGATGGCACGGCGGCGGTGAAGCGCGTCCCGACATTCTCAGTCGTTACGCCAAAGAGTTGCAAAGCAAACTGCGGCTCTTGAGCGGCACTGACTTTGTCAAACTCTATGGCGCGCCGACGGAGGAAATTCTGGTCACGCTGGATGGCGAGCGTATCAATCGTCTCGGACTGACACCGGGAGCCGTTGCCGGAATTCTCAATCAAGCCGATACCAAGGTGTCGGCCGGTGAAATCAACAACCAGAGTTTCCGGGCATTGGTGGAGGTTTCCGGTGAACTGGACTCGCTGGAGCGTATCCGCCAGGTACCGCTGAAAACCGACAGTTTCGGGCAACTGATCCGCCTTGGCGATATCGCAACAATCAATCGCCAGCCCAAGGATCCGCCGGATAATCTGGCGCTGCTGGATGGTGAGCCAGGTATTATGGTGGCCGCCCGCATGCTCAACAACACTCGAGTAGATATCTGGAGTGAACAAGTGCGCCGGGTTGCTACCGAGCTGATACAAGACTTCCCTGCCAATATCCGCATGCAATGGCTGTTTGAGCAAGAGGGGTATACCAATGAGCGTCTGCAGGAGTTGCTCGTCAATCTGCTGCAGGGGTTTGTACTGATTCTATTGGTGCTGCTGGTGACTGTCGGCATGCGCAATGCGCTTATCGTCGCCTTATCTTTGCCACTAACGGCACTATTTACTCTGGCCTGCATGAAGTTTACCGGCCTGCCTATTCATCAGATGTCAGTCACAGGTCTGGTAGTGGCGCTGGGGATCATGGTGGATAACGCTATTGTGATAGTCGATGCCATTGCCCAGCGCCGCCGCGAAGGCATGAGCAAGCTGCAGGCGGTCAATACCACCATAAGCCACCTGTGGCTGCCGCTTGCGGGTTCTACTGTCACCACCATGCTGGCATTTGCGCCGATAGTGCTGATGCCTGGCGCCGCCGGCGAGTTTGTCAGTGGTATCGCCATTTCGGTGATCTTTGCCCTGCTCGGCTCTTACCTCATCTCCCACACCCTGATAGCCGGTCTCGCCGGGCGTTTCAGCCGCGCCAGGGACAACAATCGTTGGTATCACCACGGAGTGAACTTGCCAAGGCTGGCCGGTGCCTACCGTCATAGCTTGCAACTGGCACTCAACTATCCGAAAACTGCTGCGCTGCTGATCGGTATCTTGCCGCTGACAGGCTTTGTGGCCTCCGGGCAGATGACAGAGCAGTTTTTCCCGCCATCGGACAGAAACATGTTCCAGCTGGAGCTCTATCTTTCGCCCCATGCCAGCCTGGCGAGGACAGAGCAAAGAGTCAAACAGCTCGATAAAGAGCTGCGCAGTACTGACGGCATAGAAAGCGTCAACTGGATCATAGGTGGGAACGTGCCCTCCTTCTACTACAACCTGACTCAAAAACAGCAGGGCGCCAGCCAATACGCCCAGGCGATGATAACAACCCGCGACTTTCGCACCTCCAATCGCTTAATCCCCGAGTTGCAACAGCAACTGGATAAAGACTATCCGGATGCGCAGATCCTGGTGCGTAAACTGGAGCAGGGCCCTCCTTTCAACGCCCCGGTGGAGTTGCGGCTTTATGGTCCCAACCTCGATAGGTTGGCCGAGCTTGGGGATGAGGTGCGGCGATTGCTGGCCGAGACCCGGAATGTAATCCACACCCGGGCGACCCTGAGCCCGGGGGCACCTAAGGTGTGGCTGCAGCTCGATGAAGATGCCAGCCTGATGGCCGGCCTGAGTCTGAGTGAGATTGCCTCGCAGATCCAGATGTCCACCACAGGCATCACCGGCGGCAGTTTGCTGGAGCAAACCGAATCGCTGCCGGTGAGAGTCAAGCTCGGCGCCGGTGTCGGCGAGCAGCAATCGAGGCTGTCACAAATAAGTCTGCTGTCGCCCAATGGTGAGTCGATTCCGCTTTCGGCCGTGAGTCAAAGCCATGTCAATGCCAGTCGCGGCGCCATTCCTCACTATAATGGCCAGCGGGTTAATATACTCGAAGCCTATATCGCCTCAGGTGTACTGCCGCAAAAAGTACTGGAGCGAGTCAAACCCAAACTGGCCGAACTTAAACTGCCCGCCTCCTACCGGATAGAGATAGGCGGTGAGAGTGCCAAACGCGATGAAGCCGTGGGTAATCTACTCTCCAATATCGTCTTGGTAATCACCTTGCTGCTGAGCGTATTGGTGCTCTCCTTCAACTCCTTCAGGCTCACAGGGATCATTCTGCTCAGCGCCCTGCAATCGGCGGGGCTCGGGCTGCTGGCTGTCTGGGCTCTGGGTTATCCCTTTGGCTTTACCGTAATAATAGGTTTGCTGGGCTTGATGGGGCTTGCCATCAATGCCGCAATAGTGATCCTGGCGGAGCTCGAGTCCGAGCCTCTGGCGCGCCTGGACAACACAAACGTTATTCTTGCCGGGGTCATGCGCTGCAGCCGTCATATAGCTTCGACCACCATCACAACCGTAGGCGGCTTTCTGCCGCTGATCCTGGCCGGCGGTGGTTTTTGGCCGCCCTTTGCCATCGCCATTGCCGGAGGCACGGCGCTGACCACCCTCTTGTCTTTGGTTTGGGTGCCTGTGGTCTATTCCCTGTGGTTGAAGCCGCAGCCCGAGTGTTCCCGCAACTTGCCCCTGAAAAATGAATATTGACCCCAAAAGACAAGCGCAGGCCGGATTATCGTCGGTATTGGTGTTGCGCGAGTCGCCTTAGTATCAACCCGCTTGCTCCTCAAACTGCTTTGCAGCACTCTGTTCGAGCCTCACCCAAGCCTCTGCAGACAAGAATATATGTTTCCCCATGAGGAATATGCGTAAGTTTTCAAGTTTACCAAAAATAATCAGATACTTATAAAAAATTATTTCCCATCATCTGATTTACCCACTTTATGGTTTAATCAAGAGCGCGAACAAAACTGCAAGCGTCATAAAGCACATTTTTTAAATATGATATAAAAAACATAAAGTTATCCCCCGCAGTACCGCTATAGTAAAGCATCTTCTAAAATAAAAGGTCGGGTCCATAGTTAGATTCAGGTCAAAACTTGTTTAACCTGAATGAGATAAAGTTCAACAAACCGGTCAAACAGGAATAACGATAATGAATTACCGCAACTGGCCTATCGCCAAACAGATCGGCACACTGGCTTTTGTGCTGACAATTTTGGTGTTTGGCGTCCTGAGTAGCATCTCCTACCTGACAGCCTCATCTACCCTGAAAGAGAAAGCGATAACCGCCATGGAGCAACAGGTCCATGGGGTCGATGATCTGCTGGCATTGCAATACGAGAGCTTGCTATCCCTGGCTCATCGCAATGCCGATGTATTCAGGGCCATGTATCCGGGCCAATTCCATAAACCGGAAAACAAGACAGTTAGAGTTCTAGGAATGGATACCCCGGCATTAATGCATGAAAAGGAACAGCTCAACTCATCCCGCAGTAAAGTTGACCGATATGCCAACCTCACCGGCGGTAATGCCACAGTGTTCGTTCGTGACGGCGACGACTTCCTTCGTATAGCAACCTCACTGAAAAAGGCCGATGGCAGCCGCGCTCTGGGGACTTACCTAGGCACAAAACACCCGGGCTATCAAAAACTTATTCAGGGCCAAGACTATGAGGGCTATGCCAAGCTGTTCGGCCGCGACTATATGACAGTTTACCGTCCGGTCAAGGACGTTCAGGGCTCGGTGATAGGTATTCTCTACATAGGTTTCGACATTAGCGATTCCCTGGTTCAGCTGCAGCAATCGGTCAAACAGTTACGCCTGGAGGAAAGTGGCACCTATCTGCTGCTGCGCCGCGCCGACAAAGTGGTAGTGGCTCATCCAAGTTTGCCTCAGGGGCAAACCATCACAGAGGCCGAGCTGGACGGCATGCCGCTTGATGAACTAATGAACAGTGAAGGAGTCAAGAGCTACCTCAATGGCAAAGGCGTGGAGATGATTGCCTACAGTGCCACTATCCCCGGCTGGAACTGGGAGCTTATTGGTCAGGTTAAGGCTGCTGAGCTGAATGAAGAGAGCCAGACTCTGCTGCTGATCAATGCCATGGTCGCCGTGGTTGGCATTTTGGTTATCACTATTTTGCTCTCTGTTGTACTGGTACGCACCGTCAAGCCGTTGCAAACTCTGCAACGTCATATGGAAAACCTGGGCAAAGGCGATTTCAGCCAAGCACTGCCAAAACTCGACAGCCGCAGCGAAAACGAAGTAGTGCGGATAAGCAACAGTGTCACCGAAATGACCATGGGGCTCAAGCAACTGCTTCAGGCACTGCAAGGCTCGGTACAGACGTTGGAATACCAGGCAGAACAAGCCCAGGAAGTCGCCCGTCTCAACGGCGATGAAGCCCAAGCGCTTATGGCTCAAACCGATCAAATAGCTACCGCCATCGAGGAGATGTCCACCTCGATACGCGATGTCGCCAATCACGCCGGAGAAAGCGCCAACCAGAGCCAACAGGTGGATGAAGCCTCCCGCGCCGGTCACCAGCAACTGACTCAGGTAGTACAGGGACTGGAAACTCTCAGCATACAACTGAGTGAAAGTCATATCGCTGTCGAAGGTGTAGCCAAAGAGAGTGAAGCCATCAACACCATTACAGAGGTTATCAATGGTATCGCCGAGCAAACCAACCTGCTGGCACTGAACGCCGCCATCGAAGCCGCCCGTGCCGGTGAACAAGGACGCGGTTTCGCAGTGGTGGCCGATGAGGTGCGTACCCTTGCAAGCCGCACCCAGGCGTCGATTTCGGAAATCGGTCAGACCATCACTTCGCTGCAAGCCAAGGTTAAAGATACGGCTATGCGTATGGATCAAAGCCATCAGTTGGGTAATCGCTCCGCCGAGCAGGGAGAGGAAGCCAACAATCAGTTAACTGCCATTGCCCAGCGAATTGCCGATCTAGCCGTATCTGTCAGCAGTATTGCCAGCGCTACCGAACAACAAAGTGCTGTAGCCGAGGAAGTGACCCGCAACCTGCATCAGATAACCGATCTGGCCCGTGAAGGCGATATCCGTGCCACAGAAACAGTCACCTCAGCCAAAGAACTGACAGAGTTGGCCGCCGCACTGAAAAAACAGATAAGTGTCTTCAAGGTCTGAAAAAGAAGGAAGTCTCGGCAAGAGTAAAGGCTGAGAAATGACATGGAAAACACTTGATGCTATAACCTGTCCAAATAGAGAACCCAGCTAAGCTGGGTTCTCTTGTGTTATAGCAAACGCTTGCAGTAATCCAGATAAGCGGTCAATTCCGTTGCTATGATTATCGTCTCTTATTCTCAGGGCGTTAACCGAAAAACAGGCGCCAAAGCCAAGATGCGTCCAAATCTTCCTTGCATTGATTATATTGCGCCGCATAACGGCGGGAGCGATTGTCTACCTTATCTGCCACCCGCACCAACCAGGCCTTGCTGCGATAACTGCCACGTTTGTAGCCGCCCCAGCCTTCGTGATAATTGAGATACTGGTTGCGGGCATCCCACTTGGACACGCCATTGATCTTATGGCTCTTGTAGATAAACCAGCCCATAAAATCCATTGCATCATCAAAATCGCTGCGACTGGCCCAGCTGTTGCCGGTCTCACGTACATAATCGTCCCAGGTCATGGTCTTGGCCTGGGCATAACCATAAGCATCACTGGCGCGCCCTATGGGAATAATCCACAAGAAATATTCCATAGGTGGCGCCGCATTATGCTTGAAGGAGCTCTCCTGATACATCATGGCCAAGGGCACATGCACGGGAACACCCCACTTTTCGCGGGCATCCTTGGCGGCGTTGTACCAAGATCTGTGCTCTTTGAAGATGGCGCAGATATTATCGGGATCTTTGGGAGGCGAAGTGGCGCAGCCGCCCAAAAACAGGGAGGCAGCAAAAATAAGCGCCGGGGCAAATTTGGATAGCAACTGTTGCTTCACGAGAATCTCACGGCTTTCAAAGGCCAGGCCTTTGGTTGAACTTGGGCCCAGTGTCGCCCGAGTCAAACATCAAATGCAACCTGAGCCTCTGAAAAAGTGAGCTTTATTGCGTCTTAGGCAGTTCACATTCATGAACTTCCTGCTGCCAAACTACTGGCTCCCAGTAGTCGGTATCTTTGCCGGTATAGCGCCTGTCGGTATTGAACTTGGCCGCCAGGTGATAACGTTGCCCGGCTTCCACCTGCAACTTAAGTTCCTTGGGGGTGCGGGCCGACAGCCGTACCTTGAGCTCAGGTGAATCTATCAGCTCAGAGACGGTAAAACTGTGTTCACCCGGTGGTAACTGATAGTTGGGTTTAGAGATCACAGGTTGGCCATCAAGATGGGTGACCACCAGGCGATAAAACTGCTGCTCCCGATCCGGCTCCAGATAACCTGAAACCGTACCACATTCGCGCCCGGGCTCAGGAGCACTGGCACAGGCCGACAGCAACACAGCTGCGGCCGAGATTAACAACAAAGACTTCACTGACTGACTGCTTCCTTGGCTGGTTCATCGGCAAAGTACTGAACCAGAAAATCATCAAAATTCAAACGATCTGCGGCTTCCAGCTGCAACTGACTCTCGATTGAGGCCTGTGCTTCAGCTTCAAAGGAAGCCAGCGCCGCGGCACTCAGCGGATAATCCAGCAGTTGCTGCTGATATTCTTTCGCCAATGCCATTACCCAAGCGCCGTGATCCAGCCCCTTTTCCGCCAGGGTCTTCATCACCTGTCCCGACAGGGTTTCATTCGGGTCGATAACGGCTTGATGCCACTTGGCCAGCGCCTGCTGATATTGGTCGTCATCCTTACCATCGAGCAGCTTGGCCAACTGCTGCAGCTCGGCAAACAGTGCCAGCATCCACTGCTCACGCGCCACTGGCACACCATTTTGACTCAGCATCAAGCCGGGCTTACGCCCTTCCAGCACCACGGCCTTGAGGTTGGCGGCTATCTCCTGCTCACCGGCGGCATCAGTGGTCGCCGAAGGACTCAGCAGACAGTAGAGCAGGAACAGATCCAGGAAACGTACCTGAGAGGCTTCAATACCTATGGCACTGAAGGGGTTTACATCCAGTGCCCGCACTTCGATATATTCCACCCCGGCTCTCGCCAGCGCCTCGGAGGGTTTTTCACCGCTACGGGTCACCCGCTTGGCGCGAATGGGGGCATAGAACTCATTTTCTATCTGCAACACATTGGCGTTGAGCTGGCGATATTCGCCATCAACCTTCACCCCTATGTTGGCAAAGTTGTCCGAAGGCATCTTGATGGCGGCACGGATCCCCTTGAGATAATCGGCCAGCGAGTTATAGCTGATACTGAGCCGCTCCTGCTCCTTGTTGGTGTAACCCAGGTCACTCATTCTCAGTGAGGTGGCCCAGGGCAGATACAGGGTGCCGCGGCCCATCTTTTCAAAATCCAGCTCTGTCTGCTGCTCTTTGATGAAAGAGTGGCACAACGCCGGCGAAGCACCAAACAGATAAGGCAACACCCACACCAAACGGCGGTAGTTGCGGATAAGGCCGAAGTAACGTTCCGAGATAAAATCACAACGGGAAACCGACTTATCGCTCTGGGCATAGAGCAGATCCCAAAGCTCATCAGAAACCGAGAAGTTAAAGTGCACCCCTGAAATGATCTGCATCAAGGCGCCGTATCTGTAGGTCAAGCCCTTACGATAAAGCGTCTTCATCCGCCCCGCATTGGAACTGCCATATTGAGCAATGGGAATATCTTTCTCGTCACCCACATAACAAGGCATGCTCACAGGCCAAAGCTGTTGTCCCTTAAGCTGATTAAGGGTAAAAGCATGGGTTTCTGTGAGACCGGTCAGCAGCTCATCTATGCTGTGGGTAACAGGCGTAATGAACTCAAGCAACGCCTCACTGTAATCGGTTGTGATCCTCGAGTGAGTCAGGGCCGAGCCCAAGGTTTTGGGGTGACCATCCATAGCCAGGTGCCCGCTGGCATCAATTCTCAAGGCTTCTCGCTCAATCCCACGGCGCATATCCTTAATTGCGGCGCGACCTTCGGCTCCTTTGAGCATTGCGACAGATTCGGTAAATGACTTCAAATTCTTGTTCTCTGCTTGGCGGCCTAAGCCTTTATCTGGCCAATAGACCCGGGCATACCTGCTCCGCTTTCATCTTTTGGTATCAGCACCAAAAGGCACAGGACTGCTCTGTGTGACGGTTGCCCAAAAATAAAGCCTAAGCGGCCTTTCAGGCAAGTGTAATTTAAAAGACACAGGCGGTGATGCTCTTTCAAGCATCACCGCCTTGCATAGTGGCAAGCGAGTCGTAACCCGCTGCGGTTAAGAACAATATGGGGTCAAAGTGGCCGTTTTACAAGGGCAGATTGATCACTGAATAACCCATTGCCTTAATCCCGGGTTCGATAAGATTTTTATCCCCGACCACCAATATCCGCATGCTTGCAGGGTCCAACCATTCTTTGGCCAGTTCATTGAGACTGTCTAGCGTGGCATCCTTGATAATCTCATCCTGACGGGCGGTAAAATCATCGCTCAGGCCGTACTTCTGGATCATGCGGATAAAACCGGCCTTTTGGTAAGGCGTTTCATAATCCAGTGCCTTCCCCTGAGAAATAGAAGCCCGCATAAAGCTAAGCTCTTGTGTCGTCATCCCCTTATCATGATAAGCCTTAAGCTCCTTGATAAACTCGGCCAGCGCCTTGTCGGTGACATCACTGCGAACGCTGGCGCCCGCCTTGAAGTAGCCCTGCTCAATACCCCCGCTGAAGAAGCTGCGGGCACCATAGGTGTAGCCCTTATCTTCCCTGAGATTAAGATTGATACGGCTGTTGAAAGCGCCGCCCAAGGGATAGTTCATCAGGTAAGCCTTGAAGAAGTCGCCCGTGGCATCGTAAGGCAGGGCGCGCTTGCCTATGCTGATAACCGACTGGGCCGCTCCCGGCTTATCGATAAGGAATACCACTCCGGGTTTGCTCTCGGGCAGCTCACTCAAGGCCGGCAGAGACACTGCCTGGCCGCCCCAAGACTCTAATCCTATGAGCTTGCCGATTAGCTGATCGCGTGGCAGATCGGTTACCGCCACCAGTTGGGCGTTGCCGGCACGATACTGCTCCTTATAGAAAGCCTTGATATCATCGAGCGTCAGCTGGCTGACACTCTCAAGCGTGCCGTTATCATTGACACCGAGACTGGTCTGGCTGCCATACAGCAACTTGCTGAACCCCTCTTCGGCCAGATAGTTTGGATCCGATGCCAGATGTTGCAGACTCTGCAACTGTTGCTGTTTTACCCGCTCGAAATCGGCTTCCTTGAAGCCTGGCTCAAACAGCCTTTCTTCGACTATTGCCAGGGTCTTATCCAGGTTTTCGGTCAAGGCTGAGATCCGGATGCTGCTTTGATAGCCGCTACTGTCAAACACCACGGAAGATCCCAGCAGCTCCAACGCCTGGGCCAGTTCTTCACTGCTGCGTTTGGCGCTGGACTCATTGAGCATGGCCGCAGTCAAACCGGCGAGCCCGGCCTTTTCCACCGGCACCAGTCTGTGACCGCCGTTGAGATAGATGACCAGCTCGGTAGTAGGCGTTTCATGGCTTTCGGTGCCCATGACACTGATACCGTTGTTCAGCTGGGCCGACCAAAGCTTGGGCACCTGCATGGAGGGCGCCTTGCCGGCAGCGGGGATCTTACTGCGATCGAACCTGCTGTTGGCGATTACTGCCTGCTGTAACCCGGCAACCGCTTCGGCGGCAACCCTGGGCTCAGGCGGGGTAAAGTTATCGGCCTTGGCCACCAGCGCCTTGGCGCCCATGGGCACAACGCTCATCACCACACTGGGCTTATCCTTGATGTAGCGCTTGAATACCCGCATCACATCTTCTTTGGTCACAGCATCATAGCGGGCCAAATCTTTGGCTATCTGATTGGGATCACCGGCGAATGTCTGGTTATAGGCCAGATTGGACACCTTGCCCGAGACACTCTGCAGCGAGAAGATACTGTCGGCGCGGAACTGCACCTTGACCTTCTGCAGATCTTCATCTGTGACGCCCCGCTGTTCAAATTCGGCGATCGATTCGCGGATCTTGGCCTCTATCGGCGCCAGTGCTCCGCCCTTGGCCGGATTGGCCAAAGCGTAGATGGACATCTGACAGGCCAGCTCCTGGCAAGGATGACTGACCCCGGCCTGCACCGCATAACCATCTTTCACCAGATTCTTGTAAACCAGCGAGGTCTTGCCGCCGCCGAGAATATTGGCCAGCAGATCCAGTGCGGCCTCATCCTGGTGACGGGCATAAACGGTTGGGAAAGCCATACGGATGAGTGGCAGATGGACCTTATCTTCCATCGAGATATAGCGAGTCTTGTCCAGCGTTACCAAAGGCTTGGCATCGGTCGCCACCTCAGGCCCTTTGGGAATATCGCCAAAGTACTTGCTGACCCAGGCTAATGTCTGCGCGGTATCTATATCACCGCCTATGGTCAGGGTGGCATTGTTGGGGCCGTACCAGCGCTGGAAGAAGTGTCTTACATCATCAGGTGTGGCGCGGTCGAGATCCTCGGGCCAACCGATAACAGGCCAGGAATAAGGATGACCGGCGGGATAAAACGCCTGATTGAAACGTTCATTCATCCGCCCGTAAGGACGGTTATCGATACGCTGGGCCCGTTCGTTTTTCACGGTTTCCCGCTGCACTTCAAATTTCTTGTCGGTCAGGGCCGGAAGCAGATAGCCCATACGGTCCGACTCCAGCCAAAGCATTTTTTCCAACTGATTACTGGGAACAGTTTCGAAATAGTTGGTGCGGTCAGTGTTGGTGGTGCCATTCAAGGTGCCGCCGGCTTCGGTGACTATCTTGAAATGCTGTTCATCGGCCACATTTTCAGAGCCCTGGAACATCATATGTTCAAACAGATGGGCAAAACCACTGCGCCCCGCCTGCTCTCTGGCCGAGCCCACATGATAGGTCACATCCACATGCACCAGAGGATCAGAATTGTCCTGATGCAGTATCACGGTCAGGCCGTTGGCCAAGCGATACTTGCTGTAAGGGATACCGACTTCACCGGCCTTGGGGGTGACCGACTCGATGAGAGTCACTCCTGCCGGCAGTTGTACCGAGGAAACCTCAGCCAATCCTGTGTCGGTTTGCACTGAGCAACCCGCCAATGCGGCCGAAATCGCCGCCGCCAATAACCATTTCTTCAAAATGTTACTCCTTCAACCGGAAACCAAACTCAAAAAACTCATTGCAGCCACTCTAAAGCCAACAACACAATTATCAAATAGCGCAGGCCCTTGCCTGTCAAAATCATCAGAGTGGATTTTGTAAGAGGAAGTTTCATCCAACCTGCTAAAAGGCACAGAATATCGCCAATAAGCGGCACCCAGGAAAGTAACAAGGCCCAATAGCCGTAGCGCTTCAGCAACGCCAGCGCCTGCTTGTGGCGACCGCTGTCGAGTTGCTCGGGCGTGACCGCCTTGCGCCCCAAGAGCCCAAGTAGATAGCTGCTCAAGGCCCCCAAGGTGTTGCCTATAGTGGCGCTAAGCAGCAGCGACCATGCCATCTCCGGCTGTTTGTCCAGCAAAGCCAGCAACAAGACTTCCGAGCCTCCAGGCAGCAATGTCGCCGCCAAAAAAGCGCCGCTGAACATCAGCCAGAGTTCCCACATATGATACCTTCCTGCATACTGCTTGAATCAAAGGCCCGGCCAGGCGGACTTTAAAGATAAATGGATAAATACTGATTTTTTAGTGCTGAAAGATATAAGAAAATGGCGCCCTTGCCCAGCTGAGTCTCAAGAGTTTAAATCATACAATCGCGATAGAAAGCCACAAAACCAGGGGTTAAAACCAGCCCTAAGATAGACAAGGAAAGGAGTCATAAATGCAGGAGCTGAACTTTATTCAATCTGTTCAGGAGCGGGATATTGATTTGATGTTGCTGGAGGAGTGCCACACTTCAATGGCCTTCTGCAATTGGTTGGTTTCCCGGGTATATGAATTCCACCACATCGTAGAGTTTGTCGGCGCCTGGCATTCTGTCATTCACAACCAATACGGCGAGTCGGATCTCGTGGTGATTTTCAAGTCCAATGACGGCTCCCATCAAGCCATTCTTATCGAAAACAAGATAGATGCAACGCCACAACAGCAACAAGGGTTAAGGTATCGCTACCGTGGCGAGCATGGGATAGAACAGGGCTATTGGGTCGATTTTCGCACCTGTCTGTTGGCTCCGCAAAAATACCTGGCATCCAACAATGAGCCCTATGATAAAACCATCGCCTATGAGGAACTCATGGCGTACTTTGTCGCCCAAGGGGCATGGTACCGGGCACGGCTTATGGCCGAGAGCATCAGCAAGCAAAGACGCGGATACCTGCCCAGCATTAGCCCCGAAGTCACAGAATTTGCCAGGAGTTATCTTGAGTTTGCGAAAAGACATCACCCGGAGTTGAACCCGGAACCCCCCAAAAACCGCGCCGCCGGACATTCCTGGCTGCATTTCTACCCGCTACTGCCCAATAAGCAAATCCGCATCGTTCATCAATTGGCAGGAAGCCTGGTCAAAATCATGTTTCTGGGAGCAGTCGAGCAGCTTGATATGCTCACACAAGCCTTCGGTGCATATGCAAGCACAGGACTCATGATCAAACGCTCCGGCAAGTCTGTCGTGATGGAACTGCCTACGCCGCCCATTGACCCTTTTAAAGACAAATTCGAAGATGTCCAACCACAAGTGCAGCAATCCATTGCCCAAGCCAAGAAACTGAGGCAGATGTTAATTCAGGTGCTGGCGGATAAAGGCATTGCAGCGAGCAATATTAAAGCATCTGACTGGTACTCCGTAAGCATCCCAGTCTATGATTAAGCCATATCTCTTTGAATAGTGAGCAATCATGGCCCGTCTTTTGTTTCTGCCTATTATCCTGTCCCTATTCTGGATAGCATTTTTACACTTCAATAGAGTCCCTCTGGCGCAGGGGAAACGCGGTTTTATTTGGATAATTGGCGTCAGTGGCACCTTGATAGCCCTGTTGTCACTGGCCATCTGGCTGACGGCCTGAGCTTTTGATAAGCCCTTGAAATGAGCCTTTGAAATGATTGCTTGAGCTAACCCAGAGAGCACCAAAACCCGCGCGTTGCAGATTGCCCGCTAGCAAGCCTTAAAACCGATAACCGGCGCGGCCACTGGCTACGCCGGTTATTTTTTAACGTCATGGCACTCAGCTATTCAGCGCTTAAAGCACTCAGTTGCCCAATACCGCCAGCAGAATACCGGCAGCGACCGCACTGCCCAGCACACCGGCCACATTGGGGCCCATAGCGTGCATCAACAGGAAGTTTTGCTGATTGGCCTCTAGCCCAACCTTATTCACCACCCTGGCGGCCATGGGAACAGCCGAGACCCCGGCGGCACCAATCAAGGGGTTGACCTTGCCGCCACTGAGTTTACACATAAGCTTGGCCATCAAGACCCCGGCAGCGGTGCCAATGCTGAAAGCCACCGCCCCGAGCAGCAAGATCCCCAGCGTTTCGACCCGAAGAAACTGCTCGGCCGAGAGCTTGGAACCCACCGCCAATCCGAGGAAAATAGTGACGATATTGATAAGTTCGTTTTGCGCCGTGTTGGAAAGTCTATCCACCACTCCGGATTCGCGCATCAGGTTTCCGAGACAGAACATGCCCACCAGGGGAGTCGCTGTCGGCAAAAACAATATAGTCATTCCCAGCACCATAAGGGGGAAGATAATCTTCTCCTTCTTGCTGACTTCCCGCAGCTGTTCCATCTTGATCTGCCGCTCGGCTTCCGTGGTCAAGGCCCGCATGATGGGAGGCTGAATAAGCGGCACCAAGGCCATGTAGGAGTACGCTGCCACCGCAATGGCTCCCAGCAAATCAGGTGCCAGTTTGGAGGCGAGGAAAATGGCCGTAGGACCATCGGCGCCGCCTATAATGGCAATGGCACCGGCATCCTGCATACTGAACTCAAACCCGGGTACCAGGTTCAGGGCTATCGCACCAATCAGGGTGGCGAAGATCCCGAACTGAGCGGCCGCGCCCAGCAATAGCGTCTTGGGGTTGGCTATCAGGGCACCGAAATCTGTCATAGCTCCGACCCCCATAAAGATCAGCAGCGGAAAAATGCCGGTATCTATGCCCACGTGATAAACATAGTAGAGCAGCCCATTTTCCTCGGTAAAACCTGCGTTGGGGATATTGGCCAAAATGGCGCCGAAGCCGATGGGCAGCAGTAACAATGGCTCAAACTTGCGTACTATTGCCAGATACAACAGCAAGGCGCCAACCAACATCATCAAGGCCTGTGGCCAGGTAAAATGCGCTATTCCCGTCGCGGACCAAAAAGCGAGTAAACCATCCATAATCGCTCCTTAGGCCAGCGCCAACAGCTTGGTACCAACGCTGACGGCATCGCCTTCCTTGACCAGAATACGACTGACCACACCATCGGCCTGAGCCCGGATCTCAGTTTCCATCTTCATCGCCTCGAGGATGATAACGACATCACCGGCGCGAACGCTGTCTCCGGCGACCACCTGTACCTTAAAGATATTGCCGGAAAGCGGCGCGCTCATCTCCAGTTCCGGGCCAGAGACAGCAGGAGCCTGCACAGGGGAGGCCTGGGGCTCTGCCACCGGCAAAGGCGCTATCTGATTGATATCACCGCCTTCACTGACCTGCACCACAAAGCGCTGCCCCTGTACATCCACGGTATAAACCTCCGGCTGACGACCACCTGCCTTGGTTTGAGTTGCTTGTGGCTGAGGAGCTTCCAACTCTGGCTTGGGTTCAAATGCCGCAGGATTGCCACGGTTCTTAATAAACTGCAGGCCAATTTGCGGGAACAGTGCATAAGTCAGCACATCATCGTCGCGCTCTTCGCTGAGGCTCAGGCCTTGTGCCAACGCTTTTTCGGCCAGTTCGGCCCGCAGATGTTCAAGCTCGGGCGCGAGCAGATCGGCCGGGCGGCAACTGACAGGCTCGCCCCCCTGCAACACCCGCTGTTGCAATTCACTGTTTACCTTGGCCGGGGTGGCGCCATATTCGCCCTTGAGCACGCCTTCCGTCTCCTTGGTGAGCGACTTATAGCGCTCGCCCATCAGCACATTGATTACTGCCTGAGTACCGACAATCTGGGAGGTGGGGGTCACAAGTGGAATAAAACCCAGATCTTCCCGCACTCTTGGGATCTCCTCGAGCACCAGATCCAGCTTATCCTCGGCGCCCTGCTCTCTGAGCTGGTTTTCCATATTGGTCAGCATGCCCCCCGGCACCTGAGCCCGCAGAATGCGTGAATCTATGCCCTTTAGTGCCCCTTCGAAACGGGCATATTTTTTTCTGACTTCACGGAAATAGGCAGCAATCTCCTCCAGCAGCGCTAAGTCATAGCCTGTCGCCCTATCGGTATCTTCAACCATGGCTACCAGAGTTTCTGTGGCACTGTGACCATAGGTTTGACTCATGGAAGAGATGGCCGTATCCAGCACATCGACCCCGGCCTCAATCGCCTTTTGATAAGTGGCAGTCGATAACCCTGTGGTGGCATGGCACTGCATGGTGATCAAGAGATCGGTTTCCGACTTCAAGCGGCTTATTAGCTCAAATGCCTCCATCGGCTTGAGCAAACCGGCCATATCCTTGATACAGAGTGAATGGCAGCCCATATCTTCCAGCTGTTTGGCCATGGTCAGCCAGGTTTGCAGTGTATGTACTGGGCTTGTGGTGTAAGAAATTGTGCCCTGGGCATGGGCACCGACATCAATCACGGCTTTCAGCGCGGCTTGCAAGTTGCGCACATCATTCATGGCATCGAACACCCGGAATACATCGACCCCGCTCTCATGGGCGCGCTCCACAAACCGAGTCACCAGGTCGTCACTATAATGGCGATAACCCAGCAAGTTCTGCCCTCTCAATAACATCTGCTGCGGGGTGTTGGGCATGGCTTGTTTCAGCGCCCGGATCCGCTCCCAGGGATCCTCCCCCAAATAACGGATACAGGCATCGAAGGTAGCACCGCCCCAAGACTCCAGGGACCAAAAGCCAACACTGTCCAACTTGGCGGCGATTGGCAACATATCGTCGATACGCATTCTGGTTGCCAATAATGATTGGTGAGCATCCCGCAGGACAACGTCGGTTAATGCTAAAGCTTTACTCATCTTTCTTATCCATCAGATTACGGCAGTTAAGCCTGTTTGCGATATTGGTGAATGGCACAGCTAATAGCTGCCAACTGTTGCGGCGTAGGCGCACCGGTCTGGGGCACAACTGTGGGTTGCGCGCCTCCCATGCCCTGAGTTTGTGGCTGACTCTGTTCCAAATTGGGTCTGGGTGCCAAATAGCGGGCCGATATTCTGAGCCCCAAGATCAGCAGCCCCAAAAACAGATAAACCAGCCCCATACCGAGCAGCATAATCCCCACTGCTTCCAAGAGTTGCTCAGAAAGCGACATCATCTCTTCCTCATTTTGTTAACAGATTGGCAGGCATTTTCCTGTCTATGACTTGCTTAGGGCGATAACGCTCACAATCTCGGGAGCGTACACCAATAATAAATATGCTAAAAAATGTGATTTTCAGTCATTAGATGTTTTAGCCTAGCAGGCCTGCCTCTGCCAGACTATGTGACTTAGGTCAAAAGCAATAACCAATCTATAACAAATAACCCCCACCAATGTAAATTGGTCATACCAAAATAAATCAATAAAATCTCAATGAGGATGATGATTCATAAATATTCATCTTGATTTTTTAAGGAAAAGACAACAACCCGGTCAACATGAAGTAAAGCTGATATAGAGAATGTCTGTAAGGCGAAAGAGTTTCAGCATAGAGGTATCATGAATATAAATGGAAAGCCGTCAGTTTGATCCGATAAGTTCACTTCCAGCGATTAAGTTGTCCGTGATGGCTCCCCTTAAAAATCAATAGGCCCCGGCTCACAGCCACAGCCTGAAGCGACAGCGATACAATAAGCAAGGCAGATGTTGAACTATAGAGGCGGGCTTTATCACAAGACTCAAGCGAATCTGTATTTCCGCGGACAAGTTTTCGGATAAGACGCCACAGGAAAGTAATTACAAGCGGGTAAGAGTCAGATAGCAAAACGCCCCGCGATTGCGGGGCGTCTTACTTCTTTGCTATTTGGCGCGCATGGAAGGAGTCGAACCTCCGACCGCCTGGTTCGTAGCCAGGTACTCTATCCAGCTGAGCTACATGCGCTTAATCCGGAACTCAGAAAGCTTGGCTCTCAGAGTATAGTAAAGAATGGCGGAGAAGGAGGGATTCGAACCCTCGATGGGAGATAAAGCCCATACTCCCTTAGCAGGGGAGCGCCTTCGGCCACTCGGCCACCTCTCCG